>JAKONS010000372.1 GCA_022701845.1 Burkholderiaceae bacterium | reverse complement strand
GCGCCCACCTCCAGCAGGTCGAGGCCCGGCGCGCGCGCGGCGATGCGCCCGCGCAGGCCCTCGCCATAGCGGCCGCGCCACCAGCCGCGCCAGCCCTCGCGCAGCGTGGCGCGGCCCATCACCACGGTGGCGAATCCCTGCTGCAGCGCGTACTGCGCCAGCACCTGGGCCACGTCGGCGCCGGTGAGCACCGCGGTGGCGGCGCCCAGCTCCTCGGCCAGCTTCAGCACCGCCAGGGTGCGGTCGCGGTCGGCATCGGGCAGGCGGCGCAGGCGCGGCGTCTCGACATACACCGCCGACCAGTGCTGGTTGCGCTGGCCGGCCAGCCGCGCGGCGGCGCGCACCGCGTGCTCGGCGCCCGGCGCGGGCCCGACGCAGCACAGCACCGCGTCGGAGCCCGCGTCGCCGGCGGCCGCGCTGCTCGGCGTCTCGACACGCCAGTGCAGCCGGTCGTCACCGACCCGCTCCGCGGTGCGGCGCAGGGCGATCTCGCGCAGCGCGATCAGGTTGCCCTTGCGAAAGAAGTTCTGCGCCGCCCGCTCGGCCTGCTGCGGCAGGTACACCTTGCCGGCCTGCAGCCGGGCCACCAGTTCGTCGGGCGTGACGTCGATCAGCACCAGCTCGTCGGCGCTGTCGAACACCGTGTCGGGCACCGTCTCGTGCACCCGCACGCCGGTGATGGCGCCGACGGTGCCGTTGAGGCTTTCGAGATGCTGCACGTTGAGCGCGGTCCAGACGTCGATGCCAGCGTCGCGCAGCTCCTGCACGTCCTGCCAGCGTTTTTCGTGGCGCGAGCCGGCGACGTTGGAATGCGCCAGCTCGTCGACCAGCAGCGTCGCCGGGCGGCGCGCCAGGGCGCCGTCCAGGTCGAATTCCGCCAGCATGCGGCCGCGGTAGTCCAGGCGCAGCGGCGGCAGCTGCTCGAGGCCTGCGGTCAGCTCGGCGGTGTCGGCGCGGCCGTGGGTCTCGACCACGCCGATCACCACGTCGCGGCCGGCCTGGCGCTCGCGCTGGGCCGCGCCCAGCATGGCGAAGGTCTTGCCGACGCCGGCGTTGGCACCGAAATAGATGCGCAGCTTGCCGCGCCGGGCGCGCTCGTCCTCGCGCCGGAGCTGCAGCACGAGCGCGTCCGGATCGGGGCGCGCGGGCGGCGGGGTCTGGCTCATCGCGCGATCAGCCGCGCTGGCCCATCTCGACCACCCGGTTGCCGGGCAGCTGGAAGTGGTCGGAGGCGCGGCCGGCGTTGCGCTGCAGCCAGCCGAAGAGCGCCTGGCGCGGCGTGCTCATGTCGGGCAGGTCGCCGGCGACGATGGAGGCGCGCGAGGTGAAATACGAGGTGCTCATCGTCTCGCACGCCAGGCCCTGCTGCGCGGCGAAGGCCTGCATGAAGGCCGGCACGTCGGGCGTCTCCATGAAGCCGTGGCGGGCCACCACCGTCCAGATGCCGAGCTCGCGCTGCCGCGCCACGATGCGCTCCTGCGCGTCGACGCGCGGCACCGGCAGCGCCTGCACCACCATGATCACCACCCGCTCGTGCAGCACATGGTTGTGCTTGAGGTTGTGCAGCAGCGCATAGGGCACCGATTCCTCGCTGCCGTGCAGGAACACCGCGGTGCCCGGCACCCGGTGCGGCACATGCGCGGCGAGCGATTCGATGAAGGGCTCCAGCGGGATCTGATCGGCCTCGATGATCGCCAGGCCGATGCGCCGGCCCTTGGCCCAGGTGGTGAAGACGGCCATCACCGCGGCCGCCACCGCCAGGGTCAGCCAGCCGCCCTCGTGGATCTTCAGGCTGTTGGCCGCGACGAACGCCAGGTCGATCGCGGCGAAGACGATCACGCCCGCCACCACCGCCACCCGGTTCCAGTGCCACAGCCCGAACGCCACCACGCCGGCCAGCAGCGTGGTGGTCACCATGGTGATCGACACCGCGATGCCGTAGGCGGCCGACAGCGCGCTCGAACTGCCGAAACCGACCACCAGCGCCATCACGCCGATCATCAGGATCCAGTTGATCGCCGGCAGGTACACCTGGCCGATCGCGTTGTCGGAGGTCTGCACCAGGCGCATGCGCGGCAGGTAGCCCATGCGCATCGCCTGGGCGGTGAGCGAGAACGCGCCCGACAGCACCGCCTGCGAGGCGATCACCGTGGCCATCGCGGCCAGCACCACCATCGGCACGATGGCCCAGGCGGGAAACAGGCGGTAGAACGGGTTGTCGATGGCCGTCGGGTCGGCCAGCACCAGCGCGCCCTGGCCGAAGTAGTTCAGCACCAGCGCCGGCAGCGCCACGAAGAGCCAGGCCAGCCGGATCGGCCGGGCGCCGAAATGCCCCATGTCGGCATACAGCGCCTCGCCGCCGGTGAAGGCCAGGAACACCGCGCCCAGCACCGCCAGCGCCTGCGGGCCGTGGGTCCAGAGAAAGCCGATGGCGTGGCGCGGATCGAGGGCCGCCAGGATGCGCGGCTCCTGCACCACATGCCACGCGCCGCTCAGGGCCAGCACGCCGAACCACAGCAGCATCACCGGCCCGAACACCCGGCCGACGCGGGCGGTGCCCTTGCGCTGCACCGCGAACAGGCCGAGCAGGATGCCGATGGTGATCGGGATGACGAATTTCTCCAGCTGCGGCGCCTGCACCTGCAGGCCTTCCACCGCCGACAGCACCGAGATCGCCGGCGTGATGATGCAGTCGCCGTAGAACATGGCCGCGCCCACCAGGCCCAGCAGCCCCAGCACCCGCCAGATGCGGGGGTGCGAATCCTGCACCGGCAGCGCCCGCCGGGCCAGGGCCTGCAGGGCCAGGATGCCGCCTTCGCCGTCGTAGTCGGCGCGCAGCACGAACACCACGTATTTCAGGGTGACGACCACCATCAGCCCCCAGAAGATGAGCGACAGCAGGCCCAGCACCGCACCGGGCGTGAGCGCCACGCCGTGCTCGGGGTTGAGGGTTTCCTTGAAGGCGTAGAGCACCGAGGTGCCGATGTCGCCGAACACCACGCCCAGCGCGGCGACGGTGAGGGCGGCGCTGAAACCCGCGGGCTGCGCGGCCGATGGATGCGCCGGGCCGGTCGTGCTTGATGTCATGTGCGGGACACTCAAATACCCACGAGCATAGGGGAGCCGCCATAAAGAATGCGTAAAACTCCGCGGCGGGCGGGTACCGCTGGCGGGCACTTGTGGCACCGTGCGTGCCTTGCAGCGCACCCCCTCACCCGCCGACGCACCATGACCGCACCCATCGCCCTGATCGTCGAGGACGAAGCCCATATCCGCGGATTCGTCCGCAGCACCCTGGAGGCCGAGGGCTGGAAGGTGTACGAAGCCGACTCGGTGGCGCGCGGCACGGTGGAGGCCGCCACCCGCCGGCCCGACGTGATCCTGCTCGACCTGGGGCTGCCCGGCGGCGACGGCACCGACATCATCCAGGCGGTGCGCGGCTGGTCGGCGGTGCCGATCATCGTGCTGTCGGCCCGCGCCGGCGAGACCGAGAAGATCCGCGCGCTGGATTGCGGCGCCGACGACTACCTCACCAAGCCGTTCGGCATCGGCGAACTGATGGCGCGGGTGCGCGCCAGCCAGCGCAAGAACCGCGCGGGGGGCTCGGCACCGGCGGATGTGGATACGGTGGTGCGCTTCGGCACGATCGAGGTCGACAAGGCCGCACGGCTGGTGCGCAAGGCCGGCGTCGAGGTGCACCTCACGCCGCGCGAATGGAACCTGCTGGCGGTGCTGCTGGCCCATGTCGGCCGGGTGATGACGCACCGCCAGCTGCTGGTGGCGGTATGGGGCCCGGCCGCCGCCGAGCAGAGCCACTACACCCGCATCTACATGGGCAACCTGCGGCGCAAGCTCGAGGACGACCCGGCCCAGCCGGTCTACCTGCTGACCGAGAACGCGGTGGGCTACCGGCTGGTGGGCGACCGGGGCGGGTGAGCCCGCAGGTCGACACGGCGGGCAGGCGGGTGGCTACAGCACCCGCTCGATGGCCGTCGGCTTGAAGCCCAGGTCCGCTGCCTTGCCCTTGCGCGCCCGCGGTGCCCGGGCGTTGTTCAAGGAGCGGATCTCCAGCGTCTCGTCGCGCTCCTTGGCGCCGCGGCCGATGCCGGAGATGCGCACGCTGCGGGTGTAGGCCGCGGCACCGGCGAGCGTGTCCTTCGGCTCCAGGTCGATCAGCATCAGGCCGCGTCCGCCCTTCTCCATCAGCTTGAGCTCGACGATCTCGAAGGTCAGGATGCGGCCGCCGGTGGAAGCGCAGGCCACGTGGGTGGCCGGCGGCAGCGGCTCGGTGCCGGCCTGCTGGGCGCCGGGCGGCAGCATCGCCAGGCTGGGCGCGCACAGGGTTTCGCCCTCGCCCAGGGTGACGAAGGTCTTGCCCGAGCGGTTGCGCGACACCATGCTCTCGACGTTGGCGATGAAGCCGTAGCCGCCGGAGCCCGACATCAGCAGCGCGGCGCCGACCGGGCCGGCGAAGTAGTGCACCGGCTGGGTGCCGGCTTCGAGCTCGACCAGGGTGCCGATCGGCTGGCCGTCGCCGCGCGCATTCGGCAGGGCCACCACCGGCACGCTGTACACCCGGCCGTTGCTGCCGAAGACCAGCAGCACATCGACCGTGCGGCAGGCGAAGGTGCGGTAGAGCGCGTCGCCGGCCTTGAAGGCGAAGCCGGCCGGATCGTGGCCGTGGCCGCCGCGGGCGCGCACCCAGCCTTTTTCGGACACCACCACCGTCACCGGTTCGTCGACGATGCGCACCTCGGCGGTGGCGCGTTTCTCGGCCTGGATCAGCGTGCGGCGCGGGTCGGCGAACTGCTTGGCGTCGGCTTCGATCTCCTTGACCATCAGGCGCCGCAGCGCGGCCGGGTTGCCCAGGATCTCTTCGAGCTTGCCCTGCTCCTCGCGCAGGTTCGACAGTTCCTGCTCGATCTTGATCGCCTCCAGCCGGGCCAGTTGCCGCAGCCGGATCTCGAGGATGTCCTCGGCCTGCCGGTCCGACAGCGCGAAGCGCGCGATCAGCGCGGCCTTCGGGTCGTCGGCCGCCCGGATGATGGCGATCACCTCGTCGATGTTGAGCAGCACCGTCTGCCGCCCCTCGAGGATGTGGATGCGGTCGAGCACCTTCTGCAGCCGGTGCTGCGAACGCCGCTGCACCGTCTGCTGGCGGAATTCGATCCACTCGACCAGCATCTGCCGCAGCGATTTCTGCACCGGCCGGCCGTCGAGGCCGACCATCGTCATGTTGATCGGCGAGGAGGTTTCCAGCGAGGTCTGCGACAGCAGGATCGCGATCAGCTCGGCCTGCGGGGTGCGGCCGGTCTTGGGCTCGAACACCAGGCGCACCGCGGCGTCCTTGCTGGATTCGTCGCGCACCGCGTCGAGCACCCCGAGCAGCGTGGCCTTGCCCATCTGCTGGTCCTGGGTGAGCGCCTTCTTGCCGGTCTTGATCTTCGGGTTGCTGATCTCCTCGATCTCCTCGAGCACCCGCTGCGAGCTGACGCCGGGCGGCAGCTCGTTGACCACCAGCTGCCACTGGCCGCGCGCCAGTTCCTCGATCTTCCAGCGGGCGCGCACCTTCAGGCTGCCGCGGCCGCTGCGGTAGGCGTCGGCGATGTCGCCGGCCGGGCTGATGATCTGGCCGCCGCCGGGAAAGTCGGGACCGGGCAGCAGGGCGAACAGCTGCTCGTCGGCCAGCTGCGGCTGCTTGATCAGCGCCACGCAGGCGTCGGCCACCTCGCGCAGGTTGTGGCTGGGGATCTCGGTGGCCAGGCCGACCGCGATGCCCGACGCGCCGTTGAGCAGCACGAACGGCAGCCGGCCCGGCAGCTGGCGCGGCTCCTCGGTCGAGCCGTCGTAGTTGGGAATGAAATCGACCGTTCCCTGGTCGATTTCCTCCAGCAGCAGCCGGGTGATCTTCGCCAGCCGCGCCTCGGTATAGCGCATGGCGGCGGCGCCGTCGCCGTCGCGGCTGCCGAAGTTGCCCTGGCCGTCGATCAGCGGATAGCGCTGCGAGAAATCCTGCGCCATGCGCACCAGCGCGTCGTAGGCCGCCTGGTCGCCGTGGGGATGGAAACGGCCGAGCACGTCGCCCACCACCCGGGCGCTCTTGACCGGCTTGGCGCCCGAGTTCGCATTGGCGCCGGTGAAGCCCAGGCCCATGCGCTCCATCGAATACAGGATGCGGCGCTGCACCGGCTTCTGGCCGTCGCAGACGTCCGGCAATGCCCGGCCCTTGACGACCGACAGCGCGTATTCGAGATAGGCGCGCTCGGCGTAGGTGGCGAGATCGGGGTTCTCGGAATGCGGGTCGTCTCCCGGCGGCGGTGCGAGGTCGAAAGAAGTCTGATCAGTCATCGGGAACCAGGTGGGCGAATACGAAGGACCGCGGAAAGGACGCCGGTGGGCGCCCGGCTAGAAAGGCGGCGGCGCGGCGGGCTGCAGCGGCGGCAGGTCGGGCACGACGGTCTCGGCCGGCGCCTGCCAGGCGACCGCCCCACGGCGGGAGCGTGGCACCGGCGTGGGCAGGGTGGCGTTCATCGGCGTGGCCGGAATCTCCATGCGCACCCGCAGCGGCACGACCCGGGCGCCGACGCCGGGCTTGAGCGACTGGTAGAGCTGCATCACCGTCTTCACATAGTTCTGCGTCTCGGGATAGTTGGGAATGCGGTTGCCGGCGCGCTGCACCGCGCCCTCGCCGGCGTTGTAGGCGGCCAGCGCCAGCTCCAGGCGGCCGGGGAACAGGTCGACCAGGTAGCGCAGGTAGCGGGTGCCGGCGCGGATGTTGGTGAGCGGGTCGGTGAGCTTGTCGGCCAGCGGCTTGCGGGCGTCGGCGCTGACGCCCCAGCGCTGCGCGGTGGCCGGCATCAGCTGCATCAGGCCGACGGCGCCGCGCGGCGACACCGCCGCCGCGTCGAAGCCCGATTCGGTGGCGATCAGGGCCTGCAGCAGCTCGAAATCGAGACCCGCGGTGGTGGCCGTCTCGCGCAGATGCCGCGCCACCGCCTTCATGCCGGGCGAAATCTCGATCAGGGTGCGCAGCCGCTCGGGCCGCACGCCGGCGCCATGCGGCGTGGCGCCGTCGGTGCCCGGCAGGTCGTGGGTGTCGTAGCTCTGGCCGGCGCGAAAGAACAGCTGGTAGCGCGGATCGATGCGCTCGGCCGCGAAGTGCGCGGTGCCCTGGCTGTCGACGAAGCCCCATACATCGGCCTGCGCCCAAGACGCCGCGGCCGGCAGCGCCAGCCCGAGGGCGGCGACGAGCAGGCGCAGACGGCGAGCGAGCGAGCGGTGCATGGCGGGGTTCCTTATAAGAAAAGAAGCGCAGGCGTCGGCGGCTAGATGTCGACCTCGACCGCGTCGCCGTGCAGCTCCATCAGCTCGCGCCGCGCCGCCGCTTCGCCCTTGCCCATCAGTTTGGTGATGCGCTGTTCGGTCTGGCCGTTGTCGAGCAGGCCGAGCTGCACCGGCATCAGGCGCCGGGTGTCGGGGTTGAGCGTGGTTTCCCACAGCTGCACCGCGCTCATCTCGCCCAGGCCCTTGAAACGGCTGATGCTCCAGGCGCCTTCGCGCACGCCGTCCTTGCGCAGCTTGTCGAGGGTGGCGGTGAGCTCGCCCTCGTCGAGCGCATACACCTTGGCGGCCGGCTTCTTGCCGCGCGCCGGCGCGTCGATGCGGTAGAGCGGCGGACGCGAGACGAACACATGGCCGGTCTCGATCAGCTTGGGGAAATGCCGGAAGAAAAGTGTCAGCAGCAGCACCTGGATATGCGAGCCGTCCACATCGGCATCGCTCAGGATGCAGACCTTGCCGTAGCGCAGGCCGGACATGTCGGGCGAGTCGTTCGGGCCGTGCGGGTCGACGCCGATGGCCACCGAGATGTCGTGGATCTCGGTGTTGGCGAAGAGCCGGTCGCGCTCCACCTCCCAGGTGTTGAGCACCTTGCCGCGCAGGGGCAGCACCGCCTGGCATTCCTTGTCGCGGCCCATCTTGGCGCTGCCGCCGGCCGAGTCGCCCTCGACCAGGAACACCTCGTTGTGGGCGATGTCGCGGCTTTCGCAGTCGGTCAGCTTGCCGGGCAGCACCGCCACGCCGGAGCCGCGCCGCTTCTCCACCTTCTGGCCCGCCCGCTGGCGGGTTTGCGCGGCGCGAATCGCCAGTTCGGCCAGCTTCTTGCCGTATTCGACATGCTGGTGCAGCCACAGCTCGAGCGCCGGCCGCACGAAGGACGACACCAGCCGCACCGCGTCGCGCGAATTCAGCCGTTCCTTGATCTGGCCCTGGAA
>JAKONS010000116.1 GCA_022701845.1 Burkholderiaceae bacterium | reverse complement strand
GGCCGTCGAGCATGTCCAGCAGCGCCATGCAATTGGGCAGATTATCGGTAGCCGGGTTAATGCCGATCACCGCATCGCCGCAACCGTAGAGCAGGCCGTCGAAGGTGGCGGCGGCGATGCCGCGGAGATCATCGGCCGGGTGATTGGGCTGCAGCCGCGTGGACAGCCGCCCCGGCAGGCCGATGGTGCTGCGGAACGCCGTGACGACCCGGCAGCGGCTGCCGACCGAGATCAGGTCCTGGTTGCGCATCAGCTTCGAAACGGCGGCGACCATCTCCGGCGTCAGGCCGGGCGCCAAAGCGGCCATCGCATCCGCCGTCGCGTCATAGGACAGCAGCCAGTCACGCAGCCCGCCGACCGTCAGGTGGCGAATGGGCGCGAAGGCCGCGGCATCATGGTTGTCCATGATCAACCGCGTGACTTCGTCGATCTCGTAGGGGACCAGCGGTTCTTCCAGAAGTTGTGTCAGCGGCAGATCGGCCAGGACCGACCGGGCGGCCACGCGCTGCGCGTCGCTTGCAGCGGCCAGGCCGGCCAACTCATCGCCCGAGCGACGTGGAGACGCCTTCGCGAGGAGATCCGCCAGGTCACGGAAGACGTGACGCTCGCCCCGGAAGTCACTGGCATAACGCCCCATCGCATCCCCCGATCACGACCGAGGCCCAGTGGCCCCGCCATGACCAGACCATGGATCACGCGGCGGCCGCAACTGGCGGCCGCCGCGCTTCTGCATATGGGCTTTCGTCAGAAGGCGAAGACAGCATCCCCCGACCAGTACAGCGTGCCCGACTGGTGCGTATCGACGCCGGCGTAGCTGATCGATTCGATATGCAGGTTGCGGTCCTGCCCATCCGGGCCGGTGGCGTCGTTCAGGAAGTGCACGGACAAGGAGTTCGGGCTGTCCCCATGCGGCACGTGGTCTGTGTAGACATCCACGTAATGCACCTCGCCCTTCGCGAAGGAGGCCGAGACCGCCTCGTTCGACAGGATCATCTTGCCATTGAGGCTGAGGTCGAAGCGTGCGTCTTCCCCCCAGGCATCCTGCGACAGGCCGATCCGAACCAGCTGGCTGGCGGTTCCGGCCGGCGCATCGGGCGTGGGCAGGTGGAAGGTCGCGTCGCCATTGTTCTGCAAGACCGCCTGCTGATGCAGGTCCTTGCCATCGAGCGAAAGCGACTCGATCCGCAAGTTCCGATCCTCGCCCCAGCCGCCAGAGGCGTCATTCTGGAAGCGGACGCTGACATTGGGCGCCGCGCCCGCAAGATCGGTCCGCACATCGATATAATCCACCTGACCGGCGGCGTGATCGGCGTGCAGGATACGATTGTAGGCAATCTCCTCGCCATTCACCAAAACGCTGTACATGGCGTCGCCGTCATAGACATCCTGCGACAGACCGATGCGGATCGTATGCGCGCCAGTGCCGAAGACCGGTACGCCAACCCCGTCCTGGCCGCCGGTGGGCACGATGAAGTCCATCGAGCCGTCCCATAGCATCGCGGCGTGGTGGCCGGTGGCCTGCCCGCCGACCAGCACATTCTCGACGAAGAGATTGCGGTCCTCGCCCCAGCCGCCCGAAGCATCATTCAGGAACTGAACGGAAACGGTGTGCTGCACATCGCCGGCCCAGTGGCCAAGGTCGATCGCCGCGCCGCCGCTGGCGTGGCTGGCGGTGACAACGCCGCGGAAAGCCTCGATTCCATCGACCCGCACCAATGCCTCGGCATTGCCCTGCCAGGACTGGCTGCCCAACACGACGGACAGCGCGACGGGCGGCACCCCGTGATCGCCATTGCCGGCACCCACGGGCGGCGTGACCACAGGGTCGGGGGTGACCACGGGGTCGGGCGTCACGACCGGGTCGGGGGTCACGACTGGGTCGGGCGGCGTGGGCAGTGTGCCGAGGATGGGGGCGGCGATGGCGTAGGTGGGGTTGTTCTGGAAGTCGGCGGAGGAGGCGAAGGGCGGGGCTTCGGCCAGGAGGGCGTTGTAGGCGGCGGCGGCCTCGGCGGAGCCGGTGAGGTGGGCGATGCCGGCGAGGGTGGCCAGCGCCAGCTGGGCGTAGTCGCCCTGGCTGTGGGCCCAGCCGTCGCCGTTCGACCAGTTGTTGGCGACCGTGTGGGCGCCGATCTCGGCCCAGCTCTGGTAGGGCGTGCCGGTGGTGGGGTCGGAGATGGCGATCAGGTAGGCCGCGCCGTCATGCTGCTCGAAGCCCTGCGCCTCGTGGGTGAAGCGGCCGACCAGGAAGTGCGACTGCCACTGCAGGAAGGTCAGCGCGTCGGCATTGCCCTGGGCGGCGGCGGCGATGGCGGTGGAGGCGAAGTAGTCCTGCTGCCAGGGCGGCAGGGCGCCCTTGGCGCCGTAGTCGCCGGGAACCCAGCCATAGGCCTCGCCCTGGGCGGCGGTCCAGGCGGGGATCTGGTCGACGAGCCAGGCCCAGTTGGCGTGCGAGGCCTCGGTGAAATAGGCCTTCTCGGGGCTGCCGTCGGGGCTGGCCCAGGCGGCCTCGTCGATCTGGCGGAGCGACCAGGCGGAATGGCGGACCTGGCCGCCGTCGACGACGATGAGGCCGTCGGAGCCCCGGGTGGGGGACCAGGTGTTGAGGATGTTCCAGGCGCCCTGGGCCTGGAGGTTGTCGAGCATCCAGCGGTCGCCGGTGAGCAGGTAGGGGACGTAGGAGAGGTCGGGCTGGTGGGCGGAGTCGACGGTCCAGCCGGCCTGGGAGTCGATCTGCTGGGTGAGGCCGCCGGAATTGGCGTCGCCCGGGGTGCCGGTGCCGCCGCGGCTATCGGTCCAGAGGTGGGGATAGTCCTCGGCGCTGAGCCAGGACTTGCCGGCGGCGTCCCACAGGTTCCAGGGCACGGCGCCGGCGGTCTCGGCCTGGCCGAGGGCGTAGGTGGCGGCGCGGATGTCCTGCGACATCAGCCACGCCGTCGTCGCCGCCGTCGTAAACCCAATGTCGTCACGACCGCCGGTGCCCGGCATATACGGTGTGACGTTCCGGGTGTTCAGCGGCTCGTCCCAGCCCGCAGAGCTGTAGGTGTCTTCCCACTTCGACAGCAGCGCGTCAGCAACACCAATGTTGAGGTCGTAATGCGCGACGGCACCGGTGGCCTGGAGGTGGGCGATATCGTGGCGGATGTTTAGCCAGCCCGCTTCAGCGCTGCCCAGGCCTTGGCCACCGTCATGGTCGGTCGTGCTGAAGCTCTCGTGCCAGTTCTGATACTGGTCCTGGACGACGGCCTCATGCGCCACGACCTGGCCGTCCAGCTTGGCCACCAAGGAGTAGGCGACGCGGCCGCCCTCGGCCTGCATGGCGTCGTCGTTGTTGAACTGGGCATCGACCTTGAGGCCGCCGTCCTTGAAGGCGGTGACGTCGAAGACCATGCGCTGGGAGCCGGGCAGGTCGATGCTGACCCGCGCCTGGGTGGCCAGCGCACCCTCCTGCCAGAAGCTGGCGGTGCCATTGGCCAGCGCCACCTGCAGTTCGTGCAGCACATCGATATGCGTAGTTCCGCCACCGCTTGTCAGATCGACGACGAAATCGTGCTGATCCAGCACCGCATTGATGTCTACGGCGGCGGCAGGCGGGTGGCCCGCGGCAATCTGTAGGGTCGCATCCACAGCTGCGCCAGCGGCGATCCCAGGCCGATCCACTGATAGGACAGCCATTTTGACGGAGCCATCCTCATAGGTGGTCTTCACGTCAAGCTGGACGGCATATGTCATGCCATTAATTTTCGCAGTAAGCGGAACGCCCGTCGAAAGTTCGCCTTTCGCGAAGACCTGTCCAAATGTTGCAACACCGGCATCAAGATATTCTTTACCTGCATTCTCAAAAGCAATGCTGGCAAGAGATTTGGAGATGGCTGCCACTTGGACATTCCCTGTCAAAACGGACGTTTTGGAAAAATATCGAAAGGTCGGTCAGCATATTTCGCGAATTACGTTGAGGGACCGTTACGACGGTTCTCACATAAACGTGATCTCACACACGAATTCGTGTTGCAACTCCTCGTTGAGGAGGCTTGCATGAATTTACAATTGCAGTGCCTGAAGCTGGATGGAGGAACCCACAGGAGGTGGGCCCGGCA
>JAKONS010000107.1 GCA_022701845.1 Burkholderiaceae bacterium | reverse complement strand
GGGGACGAGCTGAACGCTCGGGTCGGGCCATTGCTTCGCTCGGCTCTGGGGAAGAAAGTCGGTTTTATCCTTGGGTGCCACAGACGATTTGATTCTGCTTCTGTAACTCGTGTGCCACGACTTCGCTGCCGGATGACAATTAATGCGCCTAGATAATCACCGCGGTGGAAACCGGATGGGTGAATATTGAACCGGCACGCTCACGTCGATGACGGTCGATCTTGCGCATCGCGCGCACAGCCAAACAAACTCGGATCAAGCCGCATCCACCCGGCTACAAGTTAGACGCCCTACTCGTCCCCCGGCAGCGAAGTCGTGGCACACGGGTCCCGCAAGCAGAATCAAATCGTCTGTGGCACCTCCGGATAAAACCGACTTTCTTCCCCAGAGCCGAGCAAAGCGATGGCCCGACCCGAGCGTTCAGCTCGTCCCCTAGCAATTTTCTTTCGTGAGTTTCTTTTTTTGCGAAAAAGAAAGTTACCGCGGGTCTGGGGGCGCGCAAGCCCCCAGCTACTCAATCAAAAAACCAAATAAAAACCAAGACCCACCCCCAAAACCCCCTCACCCCTCCTGCAACAGCAAAATAAACTCAGCCACCACAGCCGGCCGCTCACTCCCCTCCAACTCAATAACACACTCAGTAATCACCCGAGTGCCAGAAGCCACAACCTCAGCAGCCTTAACAGCCTGCCGCAGGCGAACCCGAGACCCCACCGGCACCTGCGCCGTATACCGCACCCGATCCGACCCGTAATTCAACCCCTTCCCCCGCCGCTCCACCCGAAAAATCTCCCGCTGCAGCATCGGCACCAGCCCCAGCACCATCAACCCGTGCGCGATCGTCCGCCCCCCGGGCATCTCCCGCGCCGCCCGCTCCACATCCACGTGGATCCAGAAGTCATCCCCCGTCGCCTGCGCGAAGGCATCGATCCGCCCCTGATCGATCGTCATCCACCCGCTGGTCCCCAGCGTTTGCCCCACATACGACAAAAAATCCGACGGCGTCTGCAGCACGACCATGGCGAGCTCCTAAAAAGGAAAGAAAGGAAGAAAAAAGGAACGACTCAACGCCCGCCGAACACCGGCCGCCGCTTCTCCGCAAAGGCGCGCACCGCCTCCCGGTGGTCCTCGCTCAGCCCGGTGCGCGCGGTATGGCTCGCCTCCAGGTCGAGCAACTCGGCGAACCCGACCGTCTCCGCCGCCAGCAGGTTCTGCTTCATATAGCCGTACGCCAGCGTCGGCCCCCGCGCCAGGGTGGCGGCGAAGTCGGCCGCCCCGGCATCGAAATCCGCGTCGTCGAACACCCGGGTCAGCAGCCCGCAGCCCAGCGCCGCATCGGCATCTAGCGATTCGCCCAGCAGGTACAGCTCCCGCGCCCGCGCAGCGCCGACCAGCCGGGTCAGCATCCACGCGCCGCCCCAGTCGCCCGACAGCGCCACGCCGGCGAACGCGGTGGTCAGCCGTGCCGACCGGGTCGCCACCCGGAAATCGCAGGCCAGCGCCAGCGACAGCCCGGCGCCCACCGCCAGGCCGTTGAGGCGGGCCACCACCAGCTTGGGCGAGCGGGCGATCGCCAGCGGCACCGCGTGGGAGACCCGCAGTTCGGCGATGCGCTCCTCGACGCCGCGGTCGGCCCGCGCGGCCATGGCCTTCATGTCGCCGCCGGCGCAAAAGGCGCGGCCGGTGCCGGTCAGCACGATGGCGCGTACCGCGGGGTCGGCGCCCAGGCGGGGCAGGGCCTCCAGCAGGCCGCCGACGATGCCGGGCGACAGCGCGTTCAGCCGCTCCGGGCGGTTCAGGGTCAAGGTGGCGACGCCGTCGTGGCGGGTTTCCAGCAGGTCGCCGGAGGCGGCGTCGGTGGGGGCCGGGGCATCGTGCATGGCGTCTTGTCTCCGCATGTCGTTCTGGTCGGGGAACCCGGCCGCGCAGGGGCGGCACCGGCGGCGGGATCAGGGTCGATTCTGTTGTGCCGGGCGGGCCGCCGCCATACATATCAGCTTTGCGGTTTCGGACGGGTGGTGCCGCCACCCGCCTGCGCCTACCCTCGGGCGACAACACCAAGCGCCGGCACCGCACGCACGGCGCGGCAACCCAGGAGACAAACCCATGCATTCGACGACCTTCGTTCCCGCCCTGCACCCCGATCGCAGCGGCCGCCGCGCGCTGCTGCAGGCGTTCGCCGCCGGTGCGCTGCTGGCCGGTGCGCCCCTAGCGCGCGCCGCCGGGCCGGCCTACCCGGCGCGCGCCATGCGGCTGGTGGTGCCGTTCCCGGCGGCGGGCTCGGCCGACATCCTGTCGCGGGAGCTGGCCAACGCGCTGCAGCCGGTGCTCGGCCAGGGCCTGGTGATCGACAACCGGGCCGGCGGCGGCGGCGCGCTCGGCATCAACCTCGTGGCGCATGCCGAGCCGGACGGCTACACCCTCGGCGTGACCTCGCTCGGCCCGCAGGTGCTGCTGCCGGCGATGGGCCGCAAGCTGCCCTACGACGCCGCCAAGGACCTCACGCCGATCGGCTTCATGGGCGGCATGCCGCTGGTGATCATCGCCAACAACAAGCTGCCGGTGCAGTCGCTGACCGACCTGGTCGCGCTGGCCAAGACCCGGCCCGGCAAGCTCAGCATCGGCTCCTCCGGCGTGCCCGGCCAGCTGGCCATCGAGCAACTCAAGCGCCAGGCCGGCATCGACCTGCTGCATGTGCCCTACAAGGGCGACGCGCCCTTGACGGCCGACCTGCTGGGCGGCCAGATCGATCTGGCGATGAGCACCGTCACCGGGATCATGCCGTTCGTGGCGGCCAAGTCCTTCAAGATCCTGGCGACCACCGGCGCCAAGCGCTCCGCGGCGATACCCGACGCGCCGACGGTGGCCGAGCAGGGCCTGCCGGGCTTCGAGGCCGAGCTCTGGTACGCCATGACCGCGCCGGCCAAGACGCCCAGGGCCATCGTCGACCAGCTCTCCGCGGCCATCGCCAAGGTGCATGCCGACCCGGAGGTGCAGCGCCAGTTCGCCGCCCAGGGCATGAGCATGCGCACCATGGACGCGGCCACCGTCGGCCGCTTCATCGTCGCCGAACGCAAGAAGTGGGGCGACACCATCACCGCCTCGGGCCTCAAGTTCGAGGAATGAGCGCTTTTTTCCACAGGACCTCGAGGAAGTTTCCATGACGTGTTTATCCGGTGTGCGGGTCCTCGACCTGAGCCGCGTTTTTTCCGGGCCGTGGGCCGCGCAGATGCTGGCCGATTTCGGCGCCGACGTGATCAAGGTCGAGCGGCCCGGCAAGGGCGACGACGTGCGCCACCAGGGCCTGCGCGCCAAGGATGCCGACGGCAACGAGACCCGCGAGACGTCTTCCTTCCTGGCGATGAACCGGGGCAAGCGCTCGATCACCGTCGACATGTCGCGGCCCGAGGGCCAGGCGCTGATCCGCGAGCTGGCGCAGCAGTGCGACATCGTCATCGAGAACTTCAAGGCCGGCGACCTGGCCCGCTACGGCCTCGACTACGCCGCGCTGGCGGCGGTCAACCCGCGGCTGGTGTACTGCTCGATCAGCGGTTTCGGCCAGACCGGCCCCTACCGCCACCTGCCCGGCTACGACCCGCTGTTCCAGTCGATGAGCGGCCTGATGAGCATCACCGGCCATGCCGACGGCGAGCCCGGCGGCGGCCCGATGCGGGTGGGGTTCTCGGTGGGCGACATCACTGCCGGCTTCTATGCGGTGAGCGCCATCCTGGCCGCGCTGCGCCAGCGCGACATGGTGTCTGGCACCGGCCAGCATATCGACCTGGCGCTGCTCGACTCGCAGGTGGCGGCCATCTCGCATGTGGCGATGATGTATCTGGTCTCCGGCGAGCAGCCGCCGCGCCTAGGCAACGCCTCGCCGATCACCTGCCCCTGGCAGTCCTTCGACTGCGCCGACGGCCAGATCGTGGTGGCGGTGGGCAACGACACCCAGTTCGTCGCCTTCTGCCGGGTGCTCGGCCTGCCGGAACTGCCGATGGACGAGCGTTTCGCCACCAACCCGATGCGCGCGAAGCACCGGCTGGCGCTGGTGCCGCAACTCGCCGCGGTGCTGGCCACCCGGCCGGTGAAGACCTGGCATGCCGAGTTCGACGCCGCCGGCGTGCCGACCGGCCCGATCAACGACTTCGCCGATGTCTTCGCCGACCCGCAGATCGTGCACCGCGAGATGCGCATGGAGCTGCCGCACAGCCAGATCGGCAGCGTGCCGCAGGTGGCCAACCCGGTGCGCTTCTCGGCCACGCCGATCCAGTACGGCCGCGCCGCGCCGCTGCTGGGCGAACACACCGACGAGGTGCTCAAGGAAGTGCTGAAACTCGACGACGACGGTGTCGCCGCGCTGCGCCGTGACAAGGTCGTCTGATGGGGCCGACGCATCCGACGGGGGCGATGTCGCCGCCGCGGTGAAACCCCGCCTGCTCGAAGGCATCCGCGTGCTCGACCTGAGCCGCGTCTTCGCCGGCCCGTTCGCCACCCAGATGCTGGCGGATTTCGGCGCCGACGTGATCAAGATCGAGCGCCCCGGCGCCGGCGACGAGGTGCGCGGCCAGGGTGCCCGGGTGCGCGACGCCGAGGGCCGCGAGGTCGATTTCACCGCGCCCTTCCTGGCGATGAACCGTGGCAAGCGCTCGGTCACCATCGACATCGCCACGCCCGAGGGCCAGCACATGGTGCGGGCACTGGCGGCGCAGTCCGACGTGCTGGTCGAGAACTTCAAGGTGGGCGACCTGCAGCGCCACGGCCTCGACTACGCCGCCCTGCATGCGCTGAACCCGCGCCTTATCTACTGCTCGGTCACCGGTTTCGGCCAGACCGGCCCGCGCGCCCGGGAGCCGGGCTACGACCTGATCTTCCAGGCGCTGAGCGGCGTGATGAGCATCACCGGCAACCCCGACGACACGCCCGGCGGCGGGCCGCAGCGCATCGGCTATTCGGTGGCCGACATCACCGCCAGCTACCACGCGGTGATCGGCATCCTGGGCGCGCTGTATGCGCGCCAGGCCGGCACCTGCGGCGGCCAGCACATCGACGTCTCGCTGCTCGACGGCCAGCTGGCCGCAGCCTCGCATGTGTCGATGGGCTACCTGGCCACCGGCGTGCAGCCGGCGCGCATCGGCGCCGCCTCGCATTTCATGGTGCCGTACCAGCCCTTCGACTGCGCCGACGGCCAGCTGGTGGTGCTGTGCGGCAACGACGGCCAGTTCCGCCGCCTGGCCGCCGCCCTCGGCCATGCCGAATGGGCCGACGACCCGCGCTACACCACCAATTTCGCCCGCCTGGCCCACCGCGACAGCCTGGTCGCCGCGATGCGGGCGGTGCTGGTGCAGCGCAGCCGCGCCGACTGGCAGGCCGCGCTGCAGGCCGCCGGCATTCCCTGCGCGCCGATCCAGGATTTCGCCGAAGCCTTCGCCGACCCGCAGGTGCGCCACCGCGGCATGGTGTTCGAGCAGCCGTTCGCCGCCACCGGCACCTTGCGCCAGATCGCCAACCCGCTGCGTTTCTCCGAAACCCCGGTGCGCTACGACCGCCCGCCGCCGGCCCTGGGCGAACACACCGACGAGGTCTGCGCGCAGCTGCTGAACATTCCGGTGGAGAAGCTGCGGGCGCTGCGGGCGGCGGGGGTGATCTAGGCCGGGACGGCGCGTGCCTTACACCGCCGACCGATTCCGGCGCCGAGGTGGATCGGGTTGCGCCTGTCTCGGCAGAAAGTAGCCCTTGATCGAATTCTTGTGGCAGACGGCGATTTGTATGTGGTTCTTCGACTTGAACGCCGAACCGTCG
>JAKONS010000096.1 GCA_022701845.1 Burkholderiaceae bacterium | reverse complement strand
CGGGATCGGGATATGCACCACGCCGGCGGCCGCCGCCGCCAGATCGGCGACCACCCAGGCGGGGCCGTTGTCGAGCAGGGTCGCGAAGACGCCGGTGCCGGCCTGCTGCAGGCACGACGCCAGCTGCCTCACTTCGGCGCGCAGCTGGGTGCGGCTCCAGCTGCGGTGGCCTTCGAGCAGGGCCGGCGTGTCGCCGGCAGCCGAGGCCAGCTCCGGCATGGCGTCGATCGCGCGGGCTGCGCCGTCGATGTCGATGTCGGTGCGCGTCGCAGCGCCCGGGGCCTGCGCGGCGATGCTGTCTGCGCCCGGGTCCGTGGTCATGGCCGCCCTCCCCCGGCCGCCACCCGCCGGGCCATCTGCTGCAGCGCCAGCTTCAGCTGGCCGCACACCACCCGCGGGCGGTGGTCGTAGTAGCTGCCCCAGAGGTGCGCCGCCGCGCCCAGCGCGCGCGGATCGGCGCTGCCGAGCGTCAGCGGCGTCAGCCCGATGCGGTTGAACAAATGCAGCAGCTCTTCGGTGACGGTGGTCACCACCCAGGAGAAGCCCTGTTCGGCCAGATGCGGGCCGAGCCGCATGATGAGGCGCCGGCCTTGGCCCGCCTGGTGCGCCGCCAGATGGCCGACTTCGGCGATGCCGTGGCGGTCGAGCGCGCCGTCGCGCAGCGAGGCCAGCAGGGTCTGGATCGGCTGGTCGAGGTAGCGCTCCAGGAACAGCGCGTCGGCGGCCGCGTCGCGGTAGCCGGCCGCGGCCAGGATGCCGGTCTCGTCGCACAGGGTGACCAGCACCGGCGCGAAGCTGCGGATGTCGGCGCCGTAGCGGCGGCGGTAGACGCCGTGGATGAAGGCCTCGACCTCGGCGCGGTGGGGATCGTCCGCGAGGTGGACGGTCAGCCGGGCGCCCGGCGGCGAGCCGGGTAGGAAACCGCACGGCGCCGGGGACCGGGTGCGCGGATGGAATGCCAGGTGCATCGGAAAACTCCTGCCACCGCGCGGAGTGGCGGTGGATCGGAGTCGGATGCTCGGGCGGAAAGATGAAGGCGAGATGAATCGCCGCCGGCGGCCGCGCCGCCCGGGGAACGACGCGTCAGGACACCGATATCGCCTGCACCACCGACCCGCCCGGGGGCACGTCGTGCGTCAGCCAGACGTTGCCGCCGATGGCCGCGCCCCGGCCCAGGGTGACGTTGCCGAGCACGGTGGCGCCGGCGTAGATCACCACGTCGTCCTCCACCGTCGGATGCCGCTGCAGCCCTTTGGTCAGGGTGCCGTCGTCGGACTTCGGGAAGCGCCGTGCGCCCAGGGTCACCGCCTGGTAGATGCGCACCCGCTCGCCGATGACCGCGGTCTCGCCGATCACGACGCCGGTGCCGTGGTCGATGAAGAAGCTGCCGCCGATGCGCGCGCCCGGGTGGATGTCGATGCCGGTGCGGCTGTGCGCCTGCTCGGCCGCGATGCGCGCCAGCAGCGGCAGGCCCAGCCGGTACAGCTGGTGCGCCAGCCGGTGGTGGATGACCGCCAGCACACCCGGGTAGCACAGCAGCACCTCGTCGACGCTGCGGGCCGCCGGGTCGCCTTCGTAGGCAGCCAGCACGTCGCTGTCGAGCAGGCGGCGGATGTCGGGCAGCGCGTCGGCGAAGGTGCGCAGGGCGTCGGTCGCCTGCGCCTCCACCGCCTCGAACGGCACGCCGCTGTAGCGCAGCTCCAGCCGCGCCTGGCACAGCAGCGTCTGCAGCGCGGCGGCCAGCGTGTTGCCGACGTAGTAGTCCTCGTTTTCCTGGCGCAGGTCGGTCGGGCCGAGGCGCATCGGGAACAGGGCCTTGCGGATCTTGTCGATCGCCTCGCCCACCGCGTCAGGCGACGGGAATTCGCGGGCTCCCGGCTCGCGGGGCCGCGCTTGCGACGCCCGCCATTCCTTGCGCGCCTGGTGCAGGCCCTGCACGACGGCGTCCATGCGTAGCGTGGGCATCGCGGCGTCCTCGGGTCTAGCGGTGGCGGATCAGAAGCCGGGCAGCACCGAGCCGTTGAATTCGGTCTCGATGTACTTGCGGATTTCCGGCGAGTGGTAGGCCTTCACCAGCTTGCCGACCCAGGGCTTGTCCTTGTCCTGCTCGCGCACCGCGATGATGTTGATGTAGGGGCTCTTGGCGCCTTCGCGGGCGATCGGGTCCTTCACCGGATCCAGGCCGCCGCTCTTGGCGAAGTTGGTGTTGATGCCGGCCGCGTCCAGGTCGCCCAGGGTGCGGGGCAGCTGCGCCGCGTCGACTTCGACGAACTTGAACTTGTGCGGGTTGTCGGTCACGTCGAGCGGGCTGACGGTCACGCCGGCTTCCGGGCGCACCTTGATGTAGCCCTGGTCCTGCAGCAGCAGCAGCACCCGCGCGCCGTTGGTCGGGTCGTTGGGCAGGCCGAAGCGGGCGCCGTCCTTCAGCTCCTTCAGGCTCTTGACCTTCTTCGAGTAGATGCCCATCGGGAAGTTGATGGTGTTGCCGACCGAGACCAGCTTGTAGCCGCGGTCCTTCACCTGCACGTCCAGGTAGGGCTTGTGCTGGTAGCTGTTGGCATCCAGGTCGCCGGCGGCCAGGGCGGCGTTGGGCTGCACATAGTCGCTGAACTCGACGATCTGCAGCTTCAGGCCGTCGCGCTCGGCGACCTTCTTGACCTGTTCCATGATCTGCGCGTGCGGGCCGGCGGTGACGCCGATTTTGATCGGCTTGTCCTGCGCCTGGGCGGCGCCGGCGAGCAACAGGGTGGACAGCACGGCGGCGGAGAGGATGTTTCTGCGTTGCATGGATGAGATCTCGTTTTTGGTGGGAAAGGAAAGGACGGAAATCGGCTGTGTCGCGCGAGGCTTCAGCGGTGGCGCAGGCGGCGCACCGCCCAGTCGCCCAGGCTCTGCACCGCCTGCACGAAGAAGATCAGCACCACCACCACCGCCAGCATCACCTCCGGCAGGAAGCGCTGGTAGCCGTAGCGGATGCCCAGGTCGCCCAGCCCGCCGCCGCCGATGGCGCCGGCCATGGCCGAATAACCGGTCAGGCTGACCAGGGTGATGGTGAGCGCGGCGACGATGCCGGGGAAGGCCTCCGGCAGCAGCACCTTCCAGACGATCTGCCAGGTGCTGGCGCCCATCGCCAGGGCGGCCTCGACCACGCCGTCGTCGACCTCGCGCAGCGCCACTTCCACCAGCCGCGCCACGAACGGTGTGGCGGCGATGGTGAGCGGCACGATGGCCGCGCCGGTGCCGATCGAGGAGCCGGCCAGCAGCCGGGTCAGCGGGATGATCGCCACCAGCAGGATGATGAAGGGCGTGGAGCGCACCGCGTTGACGATCCAGCCGGTGACGCTGTTGGCCACGCCGTTCTCCAGCAGCGCGCCCTGGTCGGACAGCCGCAGATACACGCCGAGCGGTATGCCGAACAGCGCGCCCAGCACGCCCGACACGCCGACCATGATGATGGTTTCCCACAGGGAGAACGCGAAGATCTCCATGAACTGCTGGGTGAACAGAACGCTGTCGCTCATGCCGCGACCTCCTCGATGTGGACGCCGGCGGCGTCCAGGGTGCCGCGGGCGGCGGACAGCGCGGCGGCGTCGCCCCGCAGCAGCGTGGTGAGCGAGGCGAAGGACACGCCCTGGATCTCGTCGACCTGGCCGTGCACGATGTTCACGTCGACGCCGAAGCGCCGGGT
>JAKONS010000051.1 GCA_022701845.1 Burkholderiaceae bacterium | reverse complement strand
AAGCATGCAGATCGGCTTCGGTCACCGGCTTGATGCCGTCGGTGGAAATGGGTTTGAGTGGGGGAGAGTCCATGTCACTTGATCCTGCGCAGGGGCGCGGCAACTTGGGCTGATGGCGCGCGGCCTTGCAGTTCCTGTCGCAGCTTGTCACGGCCGCGCGCCAGGCGGGACATCACCGTGCCGATGGGCACGCCGAGCACTGCGGCGGCTTCTGCGTAGCTTAGTTCTTCGACTGCGATGAGCAGCATCACCTCGCGTTGCTCCACAGGCAACCGCTGCAGGATACGGTCCAGATCGCGGACCTCAATGCCGTCGGACTGGCTGGCACGCTGCGGGATTTCGGGCAGGTCGTCGCCCGCGCTGTCCTCGGGTCGGCTGCTCCTGGCGCGTACACCGTCGATGAAGTGGTTGTGCATGATGCCGAACATCCAGGCGCGGATGTCGCCGCGTTTCTGCCAAAGCGAGAACCGGCTCCACGCTCGCTCCAGCGTGTCCTGCACCAGGTCGTCGGCCCGAGTGGTATCTGCCACCAGCCCGCGCGCGTAACGGCGCAGGCTGGGAATGCAGGCGACGATCGCGGCTTCGTCCTGTGCGCGCATGGGATGAAGCGTCGTGCTCTCTGCGGTTCTGGTCGATCAGGGCTTGATGACGTGCCAGACGTTCTTGAAGTTGTCGCCGGTCATGTCGCCGGCCTTCATGTCGGACTTGTACAGGTACACCGGCTTGCCCTTGTAGGCCCACTGCTTGGTGCCGTCGTCGCGCACAACGATGGTCATGTCGCCTTCGGGCTTCGCGTCCGCTTCTGCCATCACCGGTGGCCACAGTCCGGCGCACGGGCCGTTGCAGGCACTCTTGCCGCTGCCCGCCGTGTCGTTGTCGAAGGTGTAGAGCGTCATGCCGCTGGTGTTGACCAGCATGCCGCCGGCTGTCTTGACCGGAGCGGCGGCCATAGCGGCGCCAGAGGCGAGCGCGGCGAGCGCAAGAATCAGGGTGGGCAGAAGGGAAGATTTCATGGGAAGTCCTGTGGAAGATGGAATTGGTCAGAGTTGACATCCAGACAGACGCTTGGCCGCCTGCGTTTATTCCGCTGTCTCAAAGAATTTTTGAGATGGGCGCCAGCGCAGATGGCTGCCAGATGCATTGCAGATGCAGTGTGCGACCAGCGCCTGACTCATAGGCACGCATTTCGCCGTTGGCGATCTCCAGGCACGAGACCGCTTGTTCACTGAGTTCTTCAAGCTGCATCACCAGCGCCCGCAGGCTGTTGCCATGACCGACGACAGCTACCGTTTGGGCCGACGCCAATGATGGTTCGATCAGTTCCTGCCAGAGCGCGGTCACCCGCAGAACGGTTTGCGCGAGTGATTCCGCCAAGGGCAGGGGTTCCAGCCCTGCGCAGGGTGGTTCCATCGATGGATCCGTCGCCACCCGATCGACATCGTCCTGAGTCCACGGCGGCGGTACCGCGCGGTACGACCTGCGCCAAGCTTGCACCTGATCGGCACCGTACCGCGCGATGGCTTCGGCCTTGGATGACCCCGTCAATGCACCATAGTGCCGCTCGTTCAACCGCCAGTCGGCTGTGCGTGGCGCCGATGGACTTCCCGCTGCGAGCAGCAAGCAGTCGACAGACCGTACGCAACGGACCAGCATCGAGGAGAAGACGCGGTCGACGACCAGACCTGACCGCCGAATCGCACGGCCGGCCTCCTGCATCTGACGCACACCCCGCGGCGTGAGACCCACGTCGGCCCAGCCGGTGAAACGCTGTGCCAGGTTCCATTCGGACTCACCGTGTCGGATGAGCAGCAGTTGCACCTGCGATCGTGGCGCCGACACGTTCAATTGCCCTGCCTGTCGGCATGCGGATCCGGTGGCGTGGGTGTTCTCAGCCGAGCCATTGAACGTCGCAGATGCGGCGGCGATGCCCAGGCGAGCGCACAAGCAAGGTGCCTGTTCATGATCTTCTTTAGATTCGGGATTTTCGAAACATGATCTGAGTGTTACTTCAGTCGATCTGCGCGCAGGCGCTGTCGGTCGTCGGTGACAGCCCTCGCCGCCAGATAGACCGCGCCCGCCGACGCGAGACCGCCGGCGCCTGTGAGCAGGAAAAGCAGCAGGATCTGGTATTTCACGGCCTCGAGTGGATCCATGCCGGCCAGCAACTGCCCCGTCATGATGCCGGGCAGCGTGATGACACCCGCGGCCGACATCTGGTTGATGATCGGAATCATCCCGCGGCGGATCGCATGGCGGATCGGTGCGGCCAGCGCTTGGTGGATGCTGGCGCCGAGCGCCAGCTGCGCCTCGATCGCCGGGCGCCCGGTGCTGATGCCTTCGAAGAAGCTGTCGAGACCCAGGCTGGCCGAATTGAGCACACTGCCGAGCACGATGCCCATCAGCGGGATGGCGTAGCGCGGGTCGTACCAGGGCTGCGGGCGGATCGCCGTCATCAATGCGAGCAACACGGTGGCGATGCTCGAGAAGCCGACGACCACCGCCGCGATGCGGTAACTCCCGGCACCCTTGAGACGCCGAGTTGGACGCACTGCGACTTCGCGCGCGGCCGCCAGCAGCATGAGCGCGACGATCCCGAGAGTGGCCGCCGGCGACGCCGCCTGGAACACGAAGCGCAGCACCAAGCCGACCAGCAGGAGCTGGACGACCATGCGGGTAGCGGCCCAGAGCACCTGCCGATGCAACTGCAGGTGCAGGAGCACGGACGCCAGGGCGTTGATCAGCACCAGCAACGTGGCGAGCGCCACGTCCGTGGCGTGAAGATGGATGGTGCTCATGGCGCGTGCAGCTTGCCGTCGCGCATCTCGAAGTGGCGATGGCTCATCCGCACAGCCTGCTCACGCGAGTGCGTCACCATCACGATGCCGAGGCCGGAGCGGAGCTGTTGCAGAAGCAGGGATTCAATCGCCAGCGTGGAGGCGCCGTCGAGCGAGGCCGAAGGCTCGTCGAGCAGCAGCACGTCGGGCTCCCGCACCATCGAGCGGACGAGCGCCAGGCGTTGACGCTCGCCGGTCGAAAGGCGTGCGATGTCGGCGTCCAGCAGGTCCGGGCCCAGCCCGAGCGCCGCCATCAGTTCGGCGACCCGGCTCGACGCGGCAGACGGGAAGTGGGCTGCCGGCGTTGACGCCCACCAAGCGGGTTCGGCTGACTGGTAGATCACACGACCTCGCCACGCCGGCGCTGCAAATGTCTCCCGGCGTTTCCCGGCCAGGTTCACGCCGCCGGTGCCGGGGTCCATGTCGGCGATCAGGCGCAGCAGGACGCTCTTGCCCGATCCTGATCTGCCGAGCACGCAGACACATTCGCCGGCGTTCAAGGCCAGATCGAACGGACCGCCGAACGGCGACGCAAGACCGGAGATCGCCAGCAAGCAGTTGTCGACAGTCATTCGTAAACGGTCCTCGGCGAAGGTCAACGCTGCGGTCAATCGCCGGCATCAGCGGCATCACCGGCCGACGCGGGCGGCGTTGCTTTGCCGATCCGCCCGTAGACCATTGGCACCTGGATGTAGAACACCGTGACCGGCTCAAGCGCAATCGCTGCAAGCAGTCGTTCGGCGACCTCTTCCGTGGCCGATACCGTCACCGCCACAGGCTGCTGGGCCAGTTCGAAAAAGTGAGTGGAATGCATTTTTCCGGCGGATCCGAAACCCGTAGCCGCGCCCATCAAGCTTCCGCCCAACGCACCGTTGTCCTTGGCAAATTGCAAAAGCCAGTCTCCCATGGGGGTGTGGTCGTGTCGATGTTCCTGCTCGGCAAAGAACGTGATCTGGAAACCCTTCATGATGAACTCCTGGTGAGCGTGAACGAAAAAGAGAAGCCGATGCCATGACTGGCACTCTCATGAGACGCGTGTCGATGGCGGCACTGGCGGTCGGCACGATTGGGCGTTGGTTGGCGACTCCGACTCGCCGTCGGTCATTGGAAGCTCGCAAGCGAAAAGAACGGCCCGCACCTTGCCCAACTCCTCCGCGTGCTCCTGCATGAAGGTCCGAAGCCGAGTTTCAGAGTCAAGCAACTCCAGACATTGCAGATGTCGCAAAGCATGGTCTTCAAGGTGGTGGTGCGTGAGCCGCTCCCCTGGCAGGTAGCCCGATCCGATCGGGTACAGCAAGGCTTGTTGAATACCCGAGCGACGAGCAACCTCCAACAGATGCTGCGCCAGCGCGGGCGCGCCCAATCGGTGCCACAAACGCGTGGCCTTGGCGCGGCTGTTGGCGGGAAAGTACAGACGCAAACGGTCAGGTCGTACGTAGGAGTGGGGGCCTGAGTCGTCATGACTTCGTCTCCTCCAAAACAACGTCCCGCTTCTCCTGCTTCTGCTTGCGCCGGAACTGAGCCATGTCCGCCTGCCGAGGGTTTTTGGGCAAGGATTGGCAATGCTTGCCGTGGCGGACGCGCTGCGCGTGGCAGATGAACGCGCGTAGCTGCATTTCGGTGTCAATCAGCTCCAGGCACTGCGAATGCAGTATGTGGGAGCCGTCGATCTGATGATGCGTCACGCGCTCTCGTTTGAGGTGGCCCGATGCGACGTGGTAGAGCAGCGCCGACTGCAGGTGCGCGCGCTTTGCCGAGACCAACAGTTGCTGCGCAAACCCTGGAACGCTCAGGTGATACCAGATACGGGTTGGGTTCGCATGGCTGCCGGCTGGGAAATACAGCTGCAGTGCCATCACCGTCGACGGATAGTTTTCAGCGCGACTCATGAGTGGTCATCTTTGGTTGCGGAGACGTGCTGGGTCTGCTGCTTTTTACGGAATTGCGGGACATCGGCGATACGCAGTTCCTCCGGGGGACCGCCATGGTGTTTGATGTGACCGACGCGCTGTGCGTGGTAGATCCCGGTGTGGCCGGAGCAGAGGTAGCTGGTGATGCAGCCGATGGCTGCGAGCGGTCCGATCTGCGGCCCAAACAGTTCGATTGCCATGACGATGGTGGCCAGTGGCGTGTTGGCCGCGCCCGCGAACACGGCCACAAAGCCGATGCCGGCGAGCATGGCGAAGGGCAGCTGCAGCATGGGCGCCAGGGCGTTGCCCAAGGTCGCGCCGATGTAGAACAGCGGCGTGACCTCGCCGCCCTTGAAGCCTGTGCCGAGCGAGGTGACGGTGAAGGCCAGCTTGCCAAAAAAATCCCACGGCGCCGAAGGTTCCTGGAAGGCGTTGACGATGCTAGGAATGCCCAGCCCGATGTAGCGATGCGCATCGAAGCCCGCTCTGCCGAGAGCCCAGAGGGCGAGCGCGATCACGATGCCGCCCAACATCGGGCGCAGCGGCGGATAAAAGATCCATCGCTTAACAAGCCCTCCGAGCTGGTGCGTCGCAGTCGCAAACACGAGGCCGACGAGACCGAAAATCACACCAGCGATCACGACGGCTCCGACGCTCCAAGGCGTAACCGCGACCACCTCTCCGATCGCGTAGTGCATGTGGTGCACGCCCCAGGCCATGCCGACCTGATCGGCCACGATGCCAGCGACCATGCAGGGAAATAGGGCGTCGTAGCGCATCCGGCCTATGGCCAGCACCTCGAGGCCGAAGAGTGCCCCCGCCAGCGGGGTCCCGAACACGGAGGCGAAGCCAGCGCTGATGCCCGCCATCAGCAGGATGCGGCGATCGGCAGGCTGCATTCGAAAGACGTGCGTGAGCTGGTCCGCCAGTGCGCCGCCCATCTGCACCGCCGTCCCCTCGCGACCCACGGACGCGCCGAAGAGATGTGAAATGACGGTGCCGCCCAGGACGAGCGGGACCATGCGCAGCGGCACGACCTTCTTCGGGTCGTGGATCTCGTCGATCAGCAGGTTGTTGCCGGCCTCGACCTGCTTGCCAAGCTTGAAGTACACCCAGCCGACCGCGCCGCCAGCGAGCGGCAGCAACCAGATGATCCAACGGTTGGCCTCGCGCCAGGCGGTGGCGCGGTCGAGCGCGAAGAGGAAAAGTGCGGAAGCGCTGCCGGCCAGGAAGGCCACAACGGAGGCAATCACGAGCCACTTGCCGATGTACGGCAGCAGGTCGAATTGTTCAGGTCGTCTAAATCGGCTCATGCGGGTCA
>JAKONS010000041.1 GCA_022701845.1 Burkholderiaceae bacterium | reverse complement strand
CCTGGATCAGCGGCGCGGCGCCCGGGAAGTGGAAGGCGACGTCCTGGAAAGCGAGAAAACTCATGGGAGTTCCTCCTGCGCATACGGCGCGCAGCGATCGGCCGCGCGCTCGGCCGCCGCGTCGATCCCCACCATCCGCACCAGGTCGGCCAGGTTGAAACGCCCGTCGTGGTGCCAGCCCGGCTCGGGCTGGGCCATCGATCCCAGCGCCGCGATCCGGGTCACGCCGGCCTGGCCCAGGCGCTCGGCGAGCGGGTAGAGCAATTCGGGCGTGGTGGCCAGGCCCACGGTCTGCAGCACGGCCGCATGCGGCGCCAGCAGCGGCAGCGTCTGCTCCAGCGTGTCGACCGCGCTCACCACCACGCAGCGCTGGCCCGGTGTCGGCGCCATCGGCTCGGGTGCGTCGCGGTAGAGCACCGCCCAGCCGCCGCCCGGCTCGCCGAGCAGGTCGCCGGGCTCGCTCCATTCGGCTTTCTGGCGCCAGCGCGCCACATCGGCGGCTTCCTCCAGTGCCAGCGCACGCGCCGGATGGCGGTGCTGCAGGTTGGCGAGTTCGGCCGCGAGGTTGCGGGCGAAGGCGCGGGGCGACACCTCGCCGCCCCGCTCCACATAGACGATATGCGGCGAATAGCAGCCCTGCTGCTCGTGCCGCGCCACATCGCGTGCGGCCAGCCGGGCGCTGGCCGGCCCGCGCAGGCGGTCGAGCGCGGCGGTGCCGACCAGCGCGACGCCGATCTTGTGCCCGAACGGCAGGAAGCGGGTGGTGACCGGCACCCGCTCGCGCATCGCCTGCAGGGCCGCGTTGCCGCCATAGGCGAGCACGGTTTCCGATTCGCGGAACAGGGTGGCGTCGACCCCCGGGGCGCCGCCCTGCCACCAGACCACCGCCAGCGCGTCGCGCAGCGGCGGGTGCAGTTCGGCGATCAGCCGGGCCAGCACGCTGGCGAAGACCGGCTCGGCGCTCGGCAGCTTGCCGATGTTGCCGGCCTTGACGAGCAGGCCGCACACCAGGCTCCACATCGGCAGCCCGGGCACGTTGCCGGCCCAGACATGCGCCAGCAGGCTCGGGCCGAAGGCGCGCACCGCCCCGCCCTTGGTCGCTGGCTGGAAGCCGTCGAGCACCTTCGGGTTGGGGAAATCCTGCGCCACGAAGCGGCGCAGCTGCGGTGCGCGGAAGCCCTGCAGATAGGTGGTCAGGCCGAGGCGAACCATCTCGGCATCGAACCCGGTAACCAGCGGCAGCAGGTCGTCGAGCTCGCGGCGATACGGATCGGCCGGGTCGAGCAGGCGCGCGACGGCGGCGCCCAGCAGGTCGACGATGGCGTCCACCGGCATGGCCTGCAGCCGGGTGCGGGCCGCCTGCCGCACGGTGCGCGTCAGGGCCTGCATCTGCTCGGCGCTCAGCACCGGCACCTCGACCCGCAGTTCGCGGCCGTGCGCCCGGAACGGCAGCGTGTGCCAGCCCACCTCGGCCGCCGAAAACCCCGGCAGGTATCCGGCCCGCCAGACGGTGAGGCTCATGGCGAGACGGCCTGCAGGAATTCCTGCATCGCCATCGAGCAGCCCTTGGCTTCCACCCCGTCGGCACGCCCCAGCAGCAGGAAGCCGCCCTGCACCGCCACGCCGACGTCCTCGGTCAGGATGGTGGTCGAGGAATTGAAGTTGGCGAGGTCGCAGTGCACCAGCAGCCCGCGCTCGCCGTGCGGCATCTCGGCACCGGTCAGCGGGTGGACCACCCGGGTGCGCACCCAGTGCGGCCCCGACTTGACCGACGGCAGCACGGCGTTGCCGTCGTCGTAGAACTGCGAACTCAGCTCGGTCATGCCGTACATGTTCAGGCACTGCGCGGCGGGCACGCCGAAGGTGGCGCCCAGCGCGTCGTAGAAGGCCTGCGGCTCCAGCGCGCGCGACTGCCCCTTGTAGCCGCCGGTGTCGAGCAGCCGGCTGCCGGGCGGCAGCCGGAAGCGGCGGCCGCGTTCGGCCAGCGCGTCGAGCAGGTGCACGAAGCTGTAGCTGGCGCCGAGCACCGCGGCCGGCCGGCCGGTGTCGACGGCGCGGTCCAGCGCCGCGCAGACCGCGTCGATGTCCATGCCGTTCGCATCGACGCAGTGCGCGCTGCCCTCGGCGCCGAACTCCCGCGCCGCGAGGGACAGATAGCGGGCCAGGGAAGAGTTGGGCAGCTCCGCCTCGGACGGGAACAGCAGCGTCATCGGCAGCGGCGCACCGTCGATCAGAAAACGTTTCGCGAAATTGCCGCGCATCGAGGCGTCCCAGACCGCCATCGTCGGGTGGTGGTTGCGCCCCTTGTGTTCCTCGCGGGTGGTGCCGCTGGTCAGGAAGACACGCGCGCAGTCGGCGGGCGGCAGGCAGGTCAGGATCGCGTCCTTGAAGGCGCTGATCGGCACCGCCGGTATGTCGCGCCAGCCGTGGACCTGCCGCGGCGCGGTGCCGCGGCGCTGGCAGAAGCGGCGCAAGGCGGTGTCGTGTTCGTACTGGAAGGCGAACAGGGCGCAGGCCAGGTCGTCGAACTCGGCGTCGCTGCAACCGTCCTGGGCGATGAAGGCCAGCAGCCGGTCGACCGTCTGCTGCATCGCGGGAAACAGCGCGGCGCTCATGGCAGGGGCCGCATCTGCATCGGCCGCGGTGCATGCGCATGGTTGAGCGGCCCGCTGCCCGCGCCGGTGCGCACGCCGGCGCCGGCAATCAGCGCTTCGCGCACATAGGCATGCGCCTGCCGCACCGCCTGCTCCAAGTCGCTGCCCAGCGCCAGGAAGGCCGCGATCGCGCTCGACAGCGTGCATCCGGTGCCGTGCGTGTTGGCGGTGGCGATGCGCGGATGGCGCAGCCACACCGGCGTCGTGCCGGGGATCAGCAGCAGATCGCT
>JAKONS010000365.1 GCA_022701845.1 Burkholderiaceae bacterium | reverse complement strand
CCCGACAAGGGCAACATGACCAAGGCCGAGATCGACATGACGATCAAGACCCTGATCGAGGCCAAGAAGGCCGGCCAGTTCCGCGCGCTGTGGAAGGACTTCAACGAGTCGGTCAACCTGATGGCCTCCGGCGAAGTGGTGATCCAGTCGATGTGGAGCCCGGCGGTGACCGCGGTGCGCACCAAGGGCATCGCCTGCAACTTCCAGCCGCTGAAGGAGGGCTACCGCGCCTGGGCCGCCGGCTTCGGCCTGCCGGCCACCCTGTCGGGCCGCAAGCTCGACGGCGCCTACGAATTCATCAACTGGTTCCTCGACGGCTGGGCCGGCGCCTATCTGAACCGCCAGGGCTACTACAGCGCGGTGCTGGAGACGGCGAAGTCGAAGATGGAAGCCTACGAGTGGGCCTACTGGATGGAAGGCAAGCCGGCCGCGCAGGACATCAAGAGCCCGAACGGCGACCTGCTGGCCAAGGCCGGCGCGGTGCGCGACGGCGGCAGCTACGAGGCGCGCATGGGCGGCATCGCCTGCTGGAACGCGCTGATGGACGAGAACGAATACATGGTCAGGAAATGGAACGAATTCGTGGCCGCCTGACGGCTTGGCGCGCCTCCAGGAACGGGCTGCATGAGCACATCTGACGTCGTAGTGGGCAGCGCGCCCGGGCCGGTGAAGCCCTGGTGGCAGGCCGGGCCGTTCGCGGCGGTGTTCCTGCTGTTCTTCATCGTCCCGCTGGCGCTGGTCGTGATGGTCAGCTTCTGGGACTTCAACGAGTACGAGCTGCTGCCGGGCTTCACCTTCAAGAGCTACCGGGCGGTGTTCGAGGGCTGCGGCCGGCTCGACGAATACGGCGACCTGTGCGTGACGCTGCGCACCTACCTGTCGACGCTGAAGTTCTGCCTGCTGGTGTGGGGCATCACGCTGGCGATCGGCTTCGCGGTGGCGTATTTCCTGGCGTTCCATGTGCGTTCGGCCGCCTGGCAGACGGGGCTCTTCATCCTCTGCACCATCCCGTTCTGGACCTCCAACGTGATCCGCATGATTTCCTGGGTGCCGATGCTGGGCCGCAACGGGCTGGTGAACCAGGCGCTGATCGGCATGGGCATCGTCGAGCAGCCGGTGGAGTGGCTGCTGTTCTCGGGCTTTTCGGTGGTGCTGGCCTTCGTGCACCTCTACACCCTGTTCATGATCGTGCCGATCTTCAACAGCATGATGCGCATCGACCGCTCGCTGCTGGAGGCCGCCGCCGACGCCGGCGCCTCGGGCTGGCAGACGGTGTGGTCGGTGATCGTGCCGCTGTGCAAGAGCGGCATCCTGATCGGCTCGATCTTCGTGGTGACCATCGTCATGGGCGACTTCGTCACCATCGGCACCATGGGCGGCCAGCAGATCGCCTCGGTCGGCAAGATCATCCAGGTGCAGACCAGCTACCTGCAGTTCCCGCTGGCCGCGGCCAATGCGGTGGTGCTGCTGGCCACGGTGCTGATGATCATCTGGGGCCTGTCCCGGGTGGTCGACATCCGCAAGGAGCTCTGATGGCGATCCGTGCCGGCCGGGCACCCGGTTTCTGGCCGCTGGCCCTCGTGTTCGGGCTGTTCGTGGCCTTCCTGTACGGGCCGATGGCGGTCATCTTCCTGCTGAGCTTCCAGGGCCCGGAAGGCGGGCTGACGTTCCCGATGCGCGGGCTCTCGCTGCACTGGTTCCGCTCGCTGGCCGCGGGGCTGGGCACGGTCGACATCGGCGCGGCCTTCGGGCGCTCGCTGGCGCTGGGCGTGGTGGTGATGGCGTTGACGGTGCTGCTGTCGGTGCCGGCCGGGCTGGCGTTCCGCAAGAGGCCGCGCGGCGGCGACCTGCTGTTCCATGTCACCGTGGCCAGCCTGGTGATGCCCTCGATCGTGGTGTCGCTCGGCATCGGCCTGCAGTTCCGGCTGATCGACGACGGCGTGAAATGGCTGCTGGGCGCGCTCGGCGCGGGTGACCTGCTGGAGGGCTACGGCACCGCGCTCGGGCTGTTCACCTCGGCCCTGGGCGCGCATCTCACCTGGACCCTGCCCTTCGGCCTGCTGACGATGTTCGCGGTGTTCAACCGCTTCGACCCGGCCTACGAGGAAGCCGCCCGCGACCAGGGCGCCACCCCGTGGCAGACCTTCCGTTTCGTGGTGCTGCCGCTGATCGCCGCGCCGGTGGTGGGTGTCGGCATGTTCGGCTTCACCCTGAGCTGGGACGAGATCGCCCGCACCTCGCAGGCGATCGGCGACGTCAACACCCTGCCGCTGGAGCTGCAGGGCCTGACCTCTACCGTCACCACGCCCGCCATCTACGCGCTGGGCACGGTGACCACCGTGGTGTCGTTCGTGGTGATCGGCACCGCCTTCGGCCTGGCGCGGGCGATGCGGCGGCGGGCCCGGGCGGTGCGGCGGTGAGCGCGCAGCTGGAAGCCGAGGCGCCGGTCTCCGACGAGTCGATCTACGACCGGCTGGTGGCGGCCATCCTCGACCAGCGCCTGCCGCCCGGCACCAAGCTGGTGAGCGACCGGCTGGCCCAGGCCTTCGGCGTGTCGCGCACCCGCATCCATCCGGTGCTGGTGCGGCTGGCCAACGAACGCATCGTCACCTTCACCCCGCGCCG
>JAKONS010000028.1 GCA_022701845.1 Burkholderiaceae bacterium | reverse complement strand
CTGGTCGCCGGCCCGGCCAGCCGCAAGGCAGCCGACGCCGACCATCCCTACGGCCACCACCGCTTCGAGACCGCCGCCACGCTGGTGCTGGGCCTGCTGATGCTGGCGGTGGGGCTGGGCATGATCGCCACCGCGGTGGTGCGGCTGGAAACGCCCGACGCGATCGCGCCGGTGCACGGCGTGGCGCTGGTGGTGGCGGTGCTGTCGCTGGTCGCCAAGGAGGGCCTGTTCCGCTACATGCTGAGGGTGGCCGAGCGGCTGCGCTCCACATTGCTGGTGGCCAATGCCTGGCATGCGCGCTCGGACGCGGCCTCGTCGCTGGTGGTGGGCATCGGCATCGTCGGCAACCTCTGCGGCTATCCGCTGCTGGACCCGGTGGCCGCGCTGATCGTCGGCGGCATGGTGTGCCACATGGGCTGGAAATTCGGCTGGGGCGCGCTGCAGGACCTGATGGACCGCGGCGCCGACGAGGCAGCGGTCGCCGCCATTTCGGCCACCCTGGCCGACACGCCGGGCGTGGCCGGTGTGCACGACCTGCGCACCCGCCGGCTGGGCGACCTGCTGGCGGTCGATGCGCATCTGGAGGTGGACGGCAGCCTGACGGTGGAGGCCGCCCATGCCATCACCGTGGCGGCCCGCGAGCGGGTGATGCGGGCGCATCCGGTGCTGAGCGTGATGACGCACCTCGACCCGGTCTGACGAACGGCCCCGGGCCGGGGGCCGTGGCCGATCCTCAGGTGCCGTAGCGGCGCACGGTGGCCTGCACCGGATCGGGGTTGTCGACCGGCGGCGTACCGTCGGCATTCACCTGGATGTGCATATGGGTCATGCGCATCGAGCCGTAGATGGTGGCGAAGGCCATGTCCTTGGCATCGAGCCCGGTGCCCACCCGCACCACCTCTTCCACCGGCGCCAGGGCGGTCGGGTCGAACATCACCCAGCGGTCGCCCAGCCACACCTCGACCACCGCGTGGAAATCCTGCGGCGGCTCGCTGAAGTGCACATAGCCCACCACCAGCCGCGCCGGGATGTTCAGCGCCCGGCAGAAGGCGATCAGCAGGTGCGCGAAATCGCGGCAGACGCCGGAGCGCTGGCGGAACACGTCGACCGCGCTGGTGGTGGCGCCGCTGGCGCCGATGCGGTATTCGATGTTGTCGCGGATCCACTGGCAGATGGCGTCGACCCGCTGGTAGCCGCGTGTCCACTGGCCGAACAGGCCCTGGGTGTCGTAGCTCAGGATGTCGGATTCGCAGAAGCGGCTCGGCAGCAGGTACTTGGCCACCGGGTCGGGCACCCGGGTCACCTCGACTTCGGGCAGGGTGCGGTCGATCGGGAAACGCAGGATCTCGACCCGTGCGTCGTAGCGCAGGTTGAGGGTGCCGGGGCCGAAATCGAGGCGGAACACGCGGTTGCCGGTGCCGGCGTCCCAGGACGGTCGGACGGTCACGTTCGGCGTGACGACGAGCGAGTCCTGCACCACCGCCTGGTCGGGGCTGTGCGCTGCCTGGATGTGCAGCATGAAATGCGAAGGACTGAAAACCTCGTACTCGAGGTCGCAGCGGAGGGCGGTGGTGGAACTCAAGGGGACTCCATGGGCTGGGGGTTGGCGGGGGCGGCCGGGGCGGCTCCGCGCGCGCAGGGTGGGAGTCTGGCCGATGCACGGCCCGTGCCCGGCCAGCGGCGCGCTCTCCGCGCAGTAGGCGCGCGTCCTGCATACCTCCGGGTTTTCCCGGAGGGTTCCATAATTCCCCGGCCGCCGCCCACCGCTTTTCGGCCCTGCCCGCTCGGGGCTCTTCCTTCCATGACCGCACCGTCACGCCTGCCCGGCATCGTCGCCCTCGTCCTCGCCACCGGCAGCTGGGGCCTGATGTTCTTCATCGGCAAGGATGTGCTGCGCGATATCGATCCGGTCTGGCTCACCCTGTCGCGCTACAGCATCGCGGCGGCGGTGTTCGCCGTGCTGCTGGCGCCGCGCGGACGCGCCCCCTGGCAGCGGCTGCGCCGCGACGCGCTGCCGCTGGGCGTGCTGGGCCTGCTGGGCTTCGGGGTGTTCGGCGTGCTGGTGATGGCCGGGCTGAAGCTGTCGGTGCCCACCCACGGCGCGGTGATCATGGCCACGGTGCCGATCACCGCCCAGCTGGTGCGCTGGGGTGTCGACGGCGTGCGGCCCGGCTGGGTCACCAGTGCCACCGCGCTGCTGGCGCTGGCCGGGGTGGCGATCGTCTCGGGCGTGCTGCTGGGCCATGCCGAAACACCGGCCGGCAGCGCGGTGGCGCTGGGCGACGGCCTGGCGCTGCTCGGCACCCTCGGCTGGGTGTTCTACACCCGCGGGCCGGCGCGGTTTCCCGCACTCGACGTGCTCGAGTACACCGCGCTGACCATGCTGGCGGCCTGGCCGCCGATGGCGCTCGCGGCGCTGGCGGCCGCCGTCTTCGGGCTGGCGCCGCTGCCCCCGGCCGGGGCGGTGGCAGCGCATGCGCCGGCGCTGCTCTACATCGGCGTGGTGGCGTCGACGGTAGCGATGCTGGGCTTCAACTTCGGGGTGCGCACCCTGGGCGCGGTGACCAGCACCGCCTTCATGAACCTGGTGCCGGTGTCGGCGCTGCTGATCGGCGTCGCGCTGGGCCGGCTGCCGCAGGCGCACGAACTGCTCGGCATGGCGATGGTGGTCGCGGCGCTGCTGATCCACACATTCCATCGGCGCGCCGCAGCGGCACCGGTTGCCGTTCCGTGAGCGGGCCGGGCGCGCGCAGGTTCAGCTCAGCACGACGCTGCTGAGGCGGCGGCGGTAGGTCGCCACGGTGGGGTCTTCCGGCGGCACCTGGCCGTCGGCCACCTTCACCTGCGGCGGCTGGATCAGCTCCAGGATGGCGATGAAGGTCTTGCGCGCCAGGTCCTCGCTCCAGGTCTTGTCGCGCATCAGGATCTCCAGCAGCTCGTCCATCGCGTCGGTCCAGGCCTGGCCGGCGATGAGCAGCTGGGCGCGGTCGAAGCGGGCGGCGAAATCGCGCCGGTCGGCGGCGATGCGGGTGCCGATCGCGCCGGCGTCGGCGGTCTGGGCGAAATCGTCGGCCTTCATCCAGCGCTGCAGCGCGTCGAGGCGGCGGTCGAGGCCGGTCTTGGCGATGACCGGCGCGAAGGCCACCTTGGCGTCGTCGCTGCGGCCCGACTGCATCAGCAGCTTGACGTAGTCGAAGCGGGCGTCGTCGTCGGCCGGGTTGGCGGCCAGCGCCTGCTGCAGGCTCTCCAGGCGGGCCTCGGGGCCGGCCTCGGCGGGCGCTTGCGGCTCGGGCTCCGGCTCCGGCTCGGCCTCGAGCGCTTCGGGAACGTGCTTGTCGAGAAACTCGCGCACCTTGCCTTCGGGCAGCGCGCCCATGAAGCCGTCGACCGGCTGGCCGTCGATCAGCAGCACGCAGGTGGGGATGCTGCGGATGCCGAAGGCGGCGGCCAGCTGCTGCTCCTGGTCGGAGTCGATCTTGACCAGCTTGAAGCGGCCGTCGTAGTCGGTCTCCAGCTTTTCCAGCACCGGGCCGAGCGACTTGCACGGGCCGCACCAGGGCGCCCAGAAATCCACCAGGACGGGCACGCCCTGCGAGGCGGCGATGACTTCGGTTTCGAAGTTTTCTACGGTGCCGTCGATCATCGTTGTGAGGGTCGGATGAAAAGCGGGATTCAAGCACGATTCGGGGCGCGGCGGAGGCCGGTAAAATCGCCCGCTCTCTACAGAGGAGCAGTCATGGGCCCGGTTCAAGTCGGTGTGGTGATGGGGTCCAGCAGCGACTGGGACACCATGGTGCAGGCCACCGAAATCCTGCAGCAGTTCGGCATCGGCTACGAGGCCCGGGTGGTCTCGGCGCACCGCATGCCCGACGACATGTTCGCCTATGCCGAGGCCGCCGCCGGCCGCGGCCTGCGCGCCATCATCGCGGGCGCCGGCGGCGCCGCCCACCTGCCGGGCATGCTGGCCGCCAAGACCACCGTGCCGGTGCTGGGCGTGCCGGTCGCCAGCCGGCATCTGCAGGGTGTCGATTCGCTGCACAGCATCGTCCAGATGCCCAAGGGCATACCGGTCGCCACCTTCGCCATCGGCACCGCCGGCGCGGCCAACGCGGCGCTGTTCGCGGTCGCCATGCTGGCCAGCACCGACGACGCGCTGCGCGCCCGGCTGGAGGCCTTCCGCGCCGCCCAGACCGAGACCGCCCGCGCCATGGCGCTGCCCGATACCGGCAACCGCGCATGAGCGGCGGCCAGCAGGCGATCCTGCCCGGCGCGACGCTCGGGGTGCTCGGCGGCGGCCAGCTGGGCCGCATGTTCGTGCATGCCGCGCAGTCGATGGGCTACTTCACCGCGGTGCTCGACCCCGACGCCGACAGCCCCGCCGGCCGCGTCAGCCACCACCAGGTGCGCGCCGCCTACGACGATGCCGCCGGCCTGGCCGAACTGGCCGGCCTGTGCGCTGCGGTGACCACCGAATTCGAGAACGTGCCGGCGCCCTCGCTGGCCACCCTGGCCGCGCGCCTGCCGGTGTCGCCCGCCGCGCGCGCGGTGGCCATCGCCCAGGACCGCGCCGCCGAAAAGGCCCACTTCACCGCCTGCGCGGTGCCCTGCGCGCCCTATGCGGTGATCGACTCCGCCGCACAGCTGGCCGCGGTCGATGCCGCGCTGCTGCCCGGCATCCTGAAGACCTCGCGCCTGGGCTACGACGGCAAGGGCCAGGCGCGGGTGCGCGACGCCGCCGCCCTGGCCGAGGCCTGGCATGCGCTGGGCGGCGTGCCCTGCGTGCTGGAGCAGATGCTGCCGCTGGCGGCCGAATGCTCGGTGGTGCTGGCGCGCGGCGCCGACGGCGCCTTCGTGCACTTTCCGGTGCAGCGCAACCTGCACCGCGAGGGCATCCTGGCGGTCACCGAGGTGTATTCCGGCAACATCGAGCCGACGCTGGCGGCGCAGGCGATCGACGCGGCGCACGCCATCGCCGACGGCCTGGAGTACGTCGGCGTGCTGTGCGTCGAATTCTTCATGCTGGCCGACGGCCGGCTGGTGGTCAACGAGATCGCGCCCCGGCCGCACAACAGCGGCCACTACACCATCGACGCCTGCGACGCCTCGCAGTTCACCCTGCAGGTGCGCACCCTGTGCGGCCTGCCGCTGGTGCAGCCGCGCCAGCACAGCGCCGCGGTCATGCTCAACCTGCTGGGCGACCTGTGGTTCGACGCCGCCGGTACGCAGCGCGCGCCGGCCTGGGCTCAGGTGCTGGCGCTGCCGGGCGCGCACCTGCATCTTTACGGCAAGCGCGATGCCAAGCCGGGCCGCAAGATGGGCCACCTCACCTTCACCGCCGCCGATGCCGGCGCCGCCCGCGCCGCCGCCCTGGATGCCTGCGCGCTGCTGGGCATCGCGCCCTTCTAGAAGAAGGAAGAAGAGACCGCCATGGTGCTCGACGGCAACGATCCCGGGGCGGTGGCGCAGGCGGCCGAAGCGCTGGCCGCCGGCGCGCTGGTCGGGCTGCCGACCGAGACCGTCTACGGCCTGGCCGCGAATGCCGACGACGCCACCGCGGTGGCCGCCATCTTCGCGGCCAAGGGGCGGCCGGCCGACCATCCGCTGATCGTGCACCTGGCGCCGCCCGACGCGCCCGGCGCATTGCCCGAGGCGCTGATGTTCTATGCCGCCGCGCTGCCCGACTTCGCCGAAAGGCTGGTGCGCGCGTTCTGGCCCGGCCCGCTGACGGTGATCCTGCCGCGCCGCGCCGACCATGCCGCGGTGGCCGCCGGCGGGCAGGACACCATCGGCCTGCGCTGCCCCTCGCATCCGGTCGCCCGCGCGGTGCTGGCGGCCTGCCTGCCGCGCGGCGTGCGCGGCGTGGCGGCGCCCAGCGCCAACCAGTTCGGCCGTGTCAGCCCGACGACGGCCGCGCATGTGCAGGGCGAATTCGCCTTCGACCTGCTGGTGCTCGACGGCGGCGCCTGCGATGTCGGCATCGAGTCGACCATCGTCGACTGCAGCCGCGGCGCGCCGGTGCTGCTGCGCCCGGGCGCGGTCACCGCGGCGCAGATCGAGGCGGCCTGCGGCCGGCCGGTGCTGTCGCCCGAGGCGCTGGCCGCCGATACGCCGCGGGCCTCGGGCACCCTGGAATCGCACTACGCGCCGCGCGCCACGGTGCGGCTGATGGACGCGAAATCGCTGCAGGCGGGCCTGGACCTGCTGGGCGCCGACGCGGCGCACCTGGCCGTCTATGCCCGCTCGCCGATGCGCAGCCGCTCGCAGCGGGTGGTGCAGCGCCGCATGCCCGACGCCGCCGCCGCCGCCGCCCGCCAGCTGTTCGCCGCGCTGCGCGCATTCGACGACCAGGGCGTGCGCCTGATCTGGATCGAGACCCCGCCCGCCGACCCGGCCTGGGACGGCGTGCGCGACCGGCTGCGCCGGGCGGCCGCCGTCGGCTGATCGGCCGCAAACCCCCCGCATACCCGCGGCGGCGACGCCCGTCGGTACACTCCACCCCACTTTTCAGACGGAGATTTTCATGACTGTTTCCTGGTTGCGCCGCAGTGCCGTGCTGACCCTCGTGTGCGCCTCGGCCGCGCTGCTGGCCGCCTGCGGCTCCGGTACCGTCGATTCGGCGATCAGCCCCAGCCGCTTCGTCGTCTTCGGCGACGGCCTGAGCGACGTCGGCCAGACCGGCACCCGCTACACCGTCAACGACGGCAGCGTGAACGTCTGGGCGCAGCAGCTGGCCTTCCGCTACGGCGCCACCATCACCGCGGCCTCGGCCGGCGGCACCGGTTACGCCGTCGGCAATGCCCGCGTCACGCTCAAGCCCGACGCCGCCGGCGTCGCCACCACGCCCACGGTGACTGACCAGATCAGCACCTTCCTGGCCGCCGGCGCGCCCGGTGGCAACGACCTGATCATGGTCGGCGGCGGCACCTCCGACATCGTCGCCGGCCTGGCCTCGTTCCGCGCCGGCACCACCACCGCCGCCCAGTTCAACGCCGCGGCTTCCGCCGCCGGCACCGAGCTGTCGGCCCAGGTGCGCCGCCTGGTCAACGCCGGCGCCAAGTACGTGATCGTCACCGGCACCTACGACCTGAGCCGCTCGCCGCTGGCCGCCGCCACCGGCCAGGGCACGGTGCTCAACGGTGCCAGCACCGCGTTCAACACCGCGCTGCTGCTGGGCATCGCCGACCTGGGCTCCAACGTGCTGTTCGTCGACGCGGCCTTCTACTACAACCTGATCACCGGCACGCCGAGCAACTACAGCTTCAACGACTCCACCACCGTGGTGTGCAATTCGGTCGATCCCGGCCCGGGCATCGGCATCGGCGCCAACCAGGTCAACTCGGCCCGCTGCAACACGAGCACCATCGTCAACAACCTGAACTACACCCTGTACGAGTTCGCCGACCTGGTGTATTTCACGCCCCAGGCCCAGCGCCTGTTCGGCAACTACGCCTACGACCGCCTGCGCCTACGGTTCTGATTCCCGGGCGCCGCTCGCAGACCTCAAAAAAAGCCCGCCGGCGTTCGCTCCGGCGGGCTTTTTCGTTGCTGCGATGCCGGCATGGTCCGGCCGTGTGCCTACTGCCGCGCGGCCCAGGCCACCAGCGCATCGAAGGCCGGCCGGGCAGCGGCCGCGTCGGCATGGTTGGCCACCGCCACCAGCACCCAGCGGCGGCCGCTGGCGGTGTGCACATAGCCAGCCACCGCAGCCACGTCGCGCAGGCTGCCGGTCTTCAGGTGCGCGCTGCCGGCGCCGGCCTGGCTGCGGCGCAGGGTGCCGTCGATGCCGGCGATCGGCAGCGACGCCGCCAGGTCGGGCATCAGCGGCGAGCGCCAGGCGGTCTGCAGCAGGCGCGCCAGGCCGGCCGCGCTGACCCGGCCCTCGCGGCTCAGGCCGGCGCCGTTGTCGAGCACCGGGGCGAACGCGTCGCCGAAGCGCTCGCGCCACCAGCGCCGCACCACCTCGCGCGAACCCTCGAAGCTGCCGGTGCCGGTGGACTGCAGCGACAGGGTGAGGAACAGCTGCTGCGCCATCACGTTGTTGCTGAACTTGTTGATGTCGCGCACCACCTCGGCCAGCGGCGGCGAGGCGGCACTGAAGGCCGGCGCAAAACCGGCCGGCGCGCGGCCTTCGCGCACCCGGCCGGCCAGGCGGCCGCCGAGCGTGCGCCACATGCCCTCGATGGCGCGGCCGGCATAGTGCTCCGGGTCGGCATAGGCGACCGGCCAGCTCTTCTCGCCGCAGGCAGCCGGGTAGTCGCCGGCGAATACGATGCGGTCGGGGTTGGCCAGATCGGCCTGCAGACCGCCGCGCCAGTCGGCGCAGGCGGTGCGCGCCGGGGCCAGCGCCACGCTGGCCGGCACCCGCAGGCCGGCCAGGGGCGGGTCGACCATCACCCGGGCGCGACCGGTGGCCGCCTCCGGCACGAAGCCCAGGGTGAGGGCGCGGAAATTCACCAGCAGCGCATCGGGCGCGGCGTTGTAGGGCTTGCTGGGCTCGTCGAAGGCGGCGGCGTCGTGCGGCGGCAGCACGAAGGCGCTGCGGTCGAGCACGATGTCGCCGGCGATGTTCTTCACGCCCTGCGCCTGCACCCGGCGCAGCAGCAGGAACAGCCGCTCCAGCACCAGCGACGGATCGCCCTGGCCGCGGATGAACAGGTCGCCCTGCAGGGTGCCGTCGGTATCGATCGGCCCGCCGAAGGTGACCGGTGTGTTCCAGCGGAAGGTCGGCCCCAGGATGTCGAGCCCGGCATAGGTGGTGACCAGCTTCATCACCGAGGCCGGATTGACCGGCACGTCGGCCCGCCAGCGCACCAGCGGCGCGCCGCCGTCGGTGGGCGCTACCACCACCGCCAGCGCGTCGGCCGGCAGGCGGGCCCGCTGCAGTGCGGCCTCGACCTCCGGCGGCAGCCGGGTCGGCGCCTGGGTCTGCGTCTGCGCGATGGCCGGTGCGGCGACCAGCGCCAGCGCGGCGAGCACACCCGCCAGCGCCCTGCGCGGGCCGGAAGAAAAACGGAAGAACGGCATGCGGTGCATCACGGTGGGGCCTGCGGAAAAAAGGCAGCGGGCAGTCTAACCAGCCGATGCGCGCGCCGTGCCGCCGATAATTTGCGCCATGTCCGCAGCCACCACCCGCCTTCTCGCCTTCGACACCAGCACCGAGCAGCTGTCCGCCGCCCTGTCGGCCGACGGCACGGTGCTGCGGCGCTCCGGCCCCGGCGGGGCGCAGGCCTCGCTCACCCTGATCCCGATGCTGATGGAATTGCTGCAGGAAGCGGGCATCGGTTTCGCCCAGCTCGACGCGGTGGTGTTCGGCCGCGGCCCGGGCTCGTTCACCGGCCTGCGCACCGCCTGCGCCGCGGCCCAGGGGATCGCCTACGGGGCCCGTTCGGCGCACCACCCGGGCGGGCTGCCGGTGCTGCCGGTCGACACCCTGGCCGCGGTGGCCGAGGCGGCGCGCGCGGCCTGCGGCGCGACCCGGGTGGTGGCCACCCTCGACGCGCGCATGGACGAGGTCTATGCCCAGCATCTGCAGTGGGACGCCGGCGCCGGCCTGTGGCGCAGCGCGGGCGCCGAGGCGCGCCTGTACCGCCCGGAAGACATCGTGGTGCCCGCGGGCTGGACGCTGGCCGGCAACGCCCGCGCCGGCTACGGCGACCGGGTGGCGGTTGCGGCGGCCTCGGTGCATCTGCTGCCCGACGCCGAGGCGCTGCTGCGGCTGGCACCCGGCCTGATCGCCGCCGGCGGCTTGGTGGCGGCGGCCGAGGCGCTGCCGCTGTATGTGCGCGACAAGGTGGCCAAGACCACCGACGAGCGCGCCGCCGAACGTGCCGCCGCTGACGCCGCCGCCGCAGTCCCCGCACCGTGACCGAGGATCGCGCCATGGCTGCCGCCGACGATTTCCAGGAAGCGTATTTCGAGCCGATCACCGTGGCCGGCCTGCCCGGCATCCTGCCGATCGAGAACGACGTCTATTCCCATCCCTGGAGCGCCGGCAATTTCGCCGACTCGCTGCATGCCGGCTACCAGGCGCAGCAGCTGGTGGCGCAGGGCCGGGTGATCGGCTATTTCGTCGCCATGAAGGGCGTCGACGAGGTGCATCTGCTGAACCTCACCGTGGCCGCCGCCTACCAGCGCCAGGGCTGGGCGCAGGTGATGCTCGACGCGCTGGCGGTGTGGTCGCGCGGGCAGGGCGCGATGTGGGTCTGGCTGGAGGTGCGCGCCAGCAACCTGCGCGCGCAGCAGGTGTACGAGGCCCACGGCTACCGGCGGGTGGGCGTGCGCAAGCGCTACTACCCGTCGCACCAGCCGGAGCGCGAAGACGCGATCGTGATGAGCCTGCGGCTGTGGCAGTGACGGCGGCGGCCGATAATCGGCAGGCTCCGCCTTCCGCGATCAGCGCGATCCCCGCGATCCCCGTGACCTCTTCCTCCACCACCGCTTCCGACGCTTCCTCCGCCACCGCCTTCGTGCTCGACGACCGCCAGCGCGCCATGCTGCGCGAGATGGGCGTGCAGGTCTGGCAGCCGCGTGCGGTGCCGGCGGCGGCTGCCGAGGCGGCACCGGTCGAGGAGGTGCCGGCCGAACCGGCAGCGCCACCAGTTGCCGCGACGTCGGCTCCGGCTCCGGCCGCGCCCGCCGTCGCGCCCCGCCGGCCGGTTCCGGCGCCGGTTGCAGCCCCCACCGCAGCCGCCGCCGCGGAGCCCGCCGCCCGGATCGCCGTGCTGCGCGGCGACTGGCAGGCGCTGTTCCCCCCCGGCGCCGACGACCCGCAGGCGCCGGTCTGGCTGGTGCTGGTCGACGGCCCCACGCCCGACCCGCGCGACGGCGACGCCGGCCGGCTGCTCGACGCCATGCTGCGCGCCCTGGGGCTGCACCGCGGCGCGCAGGTGTGGGCGGCCAGCGTCGGCCGCGCCGGCGATGCCGGCCTGCCCCTGGCCGACGCCCTGGCGCAGGCCCTGGCCGCCCGCCAGCCGGCGATGGTGCTGGCGCTCGGCCGCCTGGCCGCGCAGGCCGCGCTCGGCCGCACCGAGCCGCTCGGCAAGCTGCGCGGCGCGGTGCATGCGGTCGGCGGCGTGCCGCTGGTGGCCAGCTACGAG
>JAKONS010000352.1 GCA_022701845.1 Burkholderiaceae bacterium | reverse complement strand
TCGCCCACTTGGCGTTCTCGCGCAGGATCAGCGCGGCGTATTCGGCCGAGCCGCCCAGCAGCGGCGTGGCGCCTTCCACGTCGAGGCGCGACTGGAATTCGGGGGTGGAGGCGACCCGCACCATCTGCTGCGACAGGGTCTGCACCAGCGCCGGCGGGGTGGCCTTCGGGGCCAGCACGCCATAGGTGAGCGTGCTCTCGAAACCCGCCAGCACCGCCACGCCGGATTCGGCCATGGTGGGCACGTCGGGCAGCAGCGGCAGGCGCTTGGCGCTGGTCACCGCGATGGCGCGCAGGCGCCCGCCCTTGACCAGGGCCAGGGCCGCCGGCACCACGCTGAACATCAGCTGCGCCTGGCCGCCGGCCAGATCCGACAGCGCCGGGGCGGTGCCCTTGTAGGGCACATGGGTCATCTTGGCGCCGGTCTTCTGCGCGAACAGCTCGCCGGTGAGGTGGCCGCCGGTGCCGGCGCCGCTGGAGGCGTAGTTGAGGCCGCCGGGCCAGCTGCGGGCCTGCGCCACCAGCTCGGCCACCGAGTTCACCGTCGAGGTCGCCGGCACCACCAGCACCAGGGCCGACGAGGCGAACATCGCCACCGGCAGCAGGTCGCGGCGCGGGTCGAAGGCCAGGCCCTTGTAGAGCGCCGGGTTGATCGACACGGTGCCGGTGTGGCCCAGCAGCAGTGTGCGGCCGTCGGGCGCGGCGCGCACCACCTGTTCGGTGCCCAGGTTGCCGCCGGCGCCGGGCTTGTTGTCGACCACCACCGTCTGCTGGCGCAGCTCGCCCAGGCCGCGTGCCATCTGGCGCGCGAAGACGTCGTTGCCGCCGCCGGGCGCGAAGGGCACGACGATGCGGATGGCGGCGTTGTTCGCTTGCGCACGTGCCAGCGGCGCGGCGCCAGCGAGCGCCGCGGCGCCCGCGCCCAGCACCACCGCGCGACGGCGCAGGAAAGAGTCCGCCGCGCTCACACCCGCTCCAGCACGACCGCGATGCCCTGGCCGACGCCGATGCACATGGTGCAGAGCGCATAGCGGCCACCGCTGCGGTGCAGCTGGTTGACCGCGGTGGTCACCAGCCGCGCACCCGAGGCGCCCAGCGGATGGCCGAGCGCGATGGCGCCGCCGTTGGGATTCACGCGCGGGTCGTCGTCCTGCAGGCCGAGCATGCGCAGCACCGCGATGCCCTGGGCGGCGAAGGCCTCGTTGAGCTCGATCACGTCCATCTGCTCCAGCGTCAGGCCGGTCAGCTGCAGCACCTTCTGCGAGGCCGGGGCCGGACCGATGCCCATCACCCGCGGCGGCACGCCGGCGGTGGCCATGCCGACGATGCGGGCGCGCGGCGTGAGGCCGTGCTGGCGGGCCGAGGCCTCGTCGGCCAGCAGCAGCGCGCAGGCGCCGTCGTTGACGCCGCTGGCGTTGCCGGCGGTCACCGTGCCGTCGGGGCGCACCACGCCCTTGAGCTTGGCCAGCGCCTCCATGCTGGTGTCGCGCGGGTGTTCGTCCTTCGACACCACCACCGGGTCGCCCTTCTTCTGCGGGATCGTCACCGGGGTGATCTCGGCGTCGAAGAAGCCCGACTTCTGCGCGGCCACCGCCTTCTGCTGCGAGGCCAGGGCCATGGTGTCCTGCGCCAGGCGCTCGATCTTGTAATCGTCGGCGACGTTCTCGGCGGTCTCCGGCATGGCGTCGACGCCGTACATCTGCTTCATCAGCTTGTTGACGAAACGCCAGCCGATGGTGGTGTCGTAGACCGCGTTGGCGCGGGCGAAGGCGGTCTCGGCCTTGGGCATCACGAAGGGCGCGCGGCTCATGCTCTCGACGCCGCCGGCGATCATCAGCCCGGCCTCGCCCGACTTGATGGCGCGCGCCGCGGTGCCGATGGCGTCCATGCCCGAACCGCACAGGCGGTTCACGGTGGAGCCCGGCACCTCCACCGGCAGGCCGGCCAGCAGCGATGACATGCGGGCGACGTTGCGGTTGTCCTCGCCGGCCTGGTTGGCGCAGCCGAAGATGACGTCGGTGACCGCCGCCCAGTCGACGTTCGGGTTGCGCGCCATCAGCGCCTTGAGGGGCACGGCGCCCAGGTCGTCGGCGCGCACCGACGACAGCGCGCCGCCGTAGCGGCCGAAGGGGGTGCGGATGGCGTCGCAGATGAAGGCGTGGTGGCTCATGGGAAATCCTTTGCGTGGGTTCAGGCGGCGGCCGGGGCGATCGGCAGGCCGATCAGGGCGGAGAGCGCTTCCCGGCTCAGGCCTTCGACGGTGTCGATCAGCTGCAGGCCGTCGGGGGTGCAGGCCAGGGTGGCCAGGTCGGAATAGATGCGCTTGACGCAGCGCAGGCCGGTCAGCGGATAGGTGCAGTCCTGCACCACCTTGGAGGCGCCCTGCTTGGTCAGCAGATCCATCATCACCCAGGTCTGGCGGGCGCCGATGGCCAGGTCCATCGCGCCGCCGACGGCCGGGATCGCGCCCGGCTCGCCGGTGCTCCAGTTGGCCAGGTCGCCGGTGGCCGACACCTGGAACGCGCCCAGCACGCAGATGTCCAGGTGGCCGCCGCGCATCATCGCGAAGCTGTCGGCATGGTGGAAGAAGGCGCCGCCGGGCAGCAGCGTCACCGGCTGCTTGCCGGCGTTGATCAGGTCGTAGTCCTCCCCGCCCGCGGCCGGTGCCGGGCCCATGCCCAGGATGCCGTTCTCGCTCTGCAGGATGACTTCCCGGCCGGCGGGAATATGGTTGGCGACCAGCGTCGGCTGGCCGATGCCGAGGTTGACATAGGCGCCGTCGTGGATGTCCTGCGCGACGCGCCGGGCCAACTCGTCCTTGCTGCGTTTCTGGTAGCTCATGGCGGTCTCCTGGGGGACGTTGCTGCTGCTGCTCATGCCGATGCGGCCTGCTTGAAGCCGCCGGCCCGGGTGGCGACCCGGTCGATCTTCACGATGCGGCTGACGAAGATGCCGGGGGTGACGATCGCCTCGGGGTCGAGCTCGCCGAGCGCGTGCAGCGTGTGCACCGTAGCCACCGTCAGCCGGGCGGCGGTGGCCATGATCGGGCCGAAGTTGCGCGCCGCCATGCGGTAGGTGAGGTTGCCCCAGCGGTCGCCGGCCTCGGCCTTGATCAGCGCCACGTCGCCGTGGATCGGGTACTCCAGCACGTACTGCTTGCCGTCGATCTCGCGGGTTTCCTTGCCCTTGGCGAGTTCGGTGCCGAAGCCGGTCGGGCAGAAGAACGCCCCGATGCCGGCGCCGGCAGCGCGGATGCGCTCGGCCAGGTTGCCCTGGGCGACGAGTTCGAGTTCGAGCTTGCCGCTGCGGTAGAGGCCGTCGAACACATGGCTGTCGACCTGGCGCGGGAAGCTGCAGATCACCTTGCGCACCCGCCCGGTCTTCAGCAGCGCGGCCAGGCCGGTGTCGCCGTTGCCGGCGTTGTTGTTGACCACCGTCAGGTCCTTGGCGCCCTGCTCGATCAGGCCGTCGATCAGCTCGCCGGGGATGCCGGAGGTGCCGAAGCCGCCGATCAGCACGGTGGAGCCGTCGCGCACGT
>JAKONS010000555.1 GCA_022701845.1 Burkholderiaceae bacterium | reverse complement strand
CCGGTGCTGGAGGCGATGGTCAACGGCAAGTACTACTGGATTCCGTTCTCCCGGCTGGCCAAGGTCTCGATCGACGAGCCGACCGACCTGCGCGACCGGGTCTGGCTGCCGGCGATGCTGTCGTTTTCCAACGGCGGCGAGGCGGTGGCGATGATCCCCACCCGCTACCCCGGCTCCACCGCCAGCGAGGACGGCCGCATCCTGATGGCCGCCGCCACCACCTGGCGCGACCTCGGCCACGAGCGCTTCGCCGGCCTGGGCCAGCGGGTGCTGGCCACCGACACCGGCGAGCACGACCTGCTCGACGTGCGCCTGATCGAATTCGGCGACGGCGCCGACTGAGCCGCCGAACCCATCCGATGGCCGAACTCTCCTCCCGCGACCGGCTCCAGCCCTCGCTCCTCGACCGCCTGATCGACCACGATCCGACCTCGCGCAAGGAGAGCCTGGAGGCGCGCGCCCTGAGCCGCCAGCAGCTGCGCGCCGCCGTCCTGCGCGACCTGTCCTGGCTGTTCAACGCCACCCGCCACGAGCCCGATCCGCAGTCCGAGCGGCGCGAGGAAGTCGAGAAATGGGCGCAGGCCGACCTGGCCCGCAAGTCGGTGCTGAACTACGGCATGCCGGCGCTGGCCGGCAGCACCCTGTCCGGCATGGACCGCCGCGCCATCGAGCGCTCGGTGGGCGATGCGATCCGCGCCTTCGAGCCGCGCATCGACCCGGACACGCTGGCGGTGGAGGTCAGCATCGACCTCGACAACCACCACAACGCGATCCAGCTGATCATCCGCGGAAAGATGTGGGCGCAGCCGGTGCCGCTGGAACTGCTGCTGGCCGCCGACATGGATATCGAGACCGGCAACACCCGCGTACGGGAACTGCGCGCTTAGGCGCCCGGCCATGGACGCCCGACTGCTGCGCTACTACAACCAGGAGCTGCGCTACCTGCGCGAGCTGGGGGGCGAGTTCGCCCAGGAATTCCCGAAGATCGCCTCGCGCCTCGGCATGGAGGGGCTGGAAGTCACCGATCCCTATGTGGAGCGGCTGCTGGAGGGCTGCGCCTTCCTGGCCGCGCGGGTGCAGCTCAAGCAGGACGCGGAGTTTCCGCGCCTGTCGCACCGCCTGCTGGAGCTGGTCTATCCGAACTTCCTGGCGCCGATTCCGTCGATGCTGGTGGCCCAGGTGAACCCGGTGCCCGACGCCAACCTGCTGAAAGGCCCGGTGCTGCCGCGCGACAGCACCCTCACCGGCCCGGCTTCGGCGGCCTCCGGCACCCGCTGCGAATTCCGCACCGCCCACGCGGTGCAGCTGACGCCGCTGCGCACCGTGTCGGCCGACTATTTCCTCAACGTGTCCGACCTGGGCCTGGCCGGCCTGCCGCTGCCGGAGCGCCCGCGCTGCGGCGTGCGCATCCAGCTGCAGCTGCCGGCCGGCATGACGGCAGACAGGCTGGAGGTCTCCAGCCTGCGTTTCCACCTTGGCGGGCAGACCGACATCGCGATGCAGCTGCACGAGATGGCGCTGAGCGCCTGCGTCGGCGTGCTGGTGGGGCCGGCCGAGCGCAACCCCGGCGCGGCGCGCAGGTTCCTGCCGGCCTCGGTGATCACGCCGGTGGGCTATGCCGACGACGAGGCGCTGCTGCCGGCCACCCTGCGCGGCTTCGGCGGGCTGCGGGTGCTGCAGGAGTATTTCGCCTTTCCCGAGCGCTTCCTGTTCATCGACATCGGCGGGCTGAAGCCGGCGCTGGCGGGCATCGCCGGCAACACGATCGAGATCGTGCTGCTGTTCGGCCGCCAGGCGCAGGGCCTCGACGGCGCGGTGGAGGCCGGCAATTTCGCGCTGCACTGCGTGCCGGCGATCAACCTGTTCCCCAAGCGCGCCGACCGCATCCATGTGGATGTCGGCAGCCACGAGTTCCATGTGGTGGCCGACCGCACCGCGCCGCTCGACTACGAGCTGTTCGCCATCACCGCGATGCAGGGCTACAACGACGACGGCAGCGAGCGCCGCTTCATGCCGCTGTATGCGCCCGACCGCGGCGGCTCGCTGCAGCAGACTGCTTACTACACCGTGTGGCGCGAGCCGCGGCTCGCCAGCCAGTCGAGCCAGCGCGATGGCCCGCGCTCCGGCTACATCGGCTCGGAGATGTTCGTGTCGCTGGTCGATCCGCAGGACGCGCCGTATGCCGAGGCGCTGCGCCAGGTGTCGATCCAGACCCTGTGCACCAACCGCGACCTGCCGCTGTTCATGCAGTCGAACGCGGCCCAGGGCGGCATGGCGCTGGACTGCGGCGTGCCGCTGCAGTCGGTGCAGGTGGTGGCCGGCCCGTCGCGGCCGCACACCGCGCTGCGCGAGGGCGGCATCGCCTGGCGGCTTTTGAACCTGCTGTCGCTCAATTACCTGTCGCTGCTCGACACCGAGGGCGGCGAGGCCACCACCGCCCTGCGCGAGCTGCTGAGCCGGCTGCCGCAGGGCAGCGAGCCGTCGATGCGCCGGCAGATCGAGGCGCTGCAGGAGGTGACCGCCCGGCCGGTGGTGCGGCGGCATCCGGTGCCAGGGCCGATCGCCTTCGGCCGCGGGGTGGAGGTGAAGCTCACCATCGACGAGCTGGGCCATGCCGGCGGCAGTGCCTACCTGTTCGCCGCCGCCCTGCACCACTACCTGGCGCGCCATGTGTCGATGAACAGCTTCGTCGAGACGGTGCTGGTGTCGCTGACCCGCGGGCCGGTGGCGCGCTGGAAGCCGGCCTCCGGCGCGAGGCCGGTGCTGTGAGCGCGATCCTGCCGATCGATCCGGGCCTGGCCGCCGTGGCCGGCGATGCCGCGGCGGACAGCGGAGCGCCACCCGCGCCCGCCGCGCCCGCCGCGCCGCCGCCCTTCACCGGCTGGCTGCAGCGCATGTCGGCCGAGCCGCACCGCTACGACTTCTACCAGGCGCTGCGCCATATCGAATCGGCCCATCCGCACCTGCCGCGCCTGGGCGAGGGCCTGCGCCCGGGCGACGAGCCGCTGCGCCTGGCGCAGTCGCCCGACATGACCTTCGCGCCGGCGGCGTTGCGCTCGGTCACCGTCAACGCCTTCGGCCTGCCGCGCATCGAGCAGCGGGTGTTCGGCCTGCTGGGCCCCAACGGCCCGCTGCCCAGCCATCTGAGCGAGCTGGTGCGCGAGCGCGCCACCCACCATGCCGACCACGGCCTGCAGCGCTTTCTCGACACCGTCAGCCACCGCTTCGGCCTGCTGTTCTACCGGGCCTGGGCGCAGGCCCAGCCGGCTCTCGGCCTGGACCGGCCGGACGACCAGTCGCTGGCGCGCCGCCTGGGCGCGCTGAGCGGCATCGGCAGCGAGGCGCTGCTGCGCCGGGACGCCGCCGGCGACCGCGCCAAGCTGCATTTCACCGGCC
>JAKONS010000349.1 GCA_022701845.1 Burkholderiaceae bacterium | reverse complement strand
GCACCTGCTGGCGCAGGCGCTCGACATCGGTCGAGAACATCTCCACCAGCGCCTGCGCGGCCTTGCCGTCACGGCCGAGCGCCTGTTGCAGCAACTTGCCGACCGGCGTGCCCTGGTGCAGCGAAACATCCGGAAGCGCCGGTGGCGCTTCGTGCACGCCGCCGAGGTCGACCTCGTGCTCCTCGCGTGCCGGCAGGCCGGCACCGGCGAACGTGGCTGTCTGCACCCAGCGCAGCCCCTCCTGCCGCAGGCGCAGCGTCAGCCCTACGCTGCGCAGCGCCGCATCCCGGGTGTCGAAGTAGCGGGCCCGCAGGCGAATGCTCGTCACCGGCAGCGCGTGAAATTTTCGCTCGGCGGCGGCGGCGGCTCCGTGCGGGAGCTGGAGTTTGAATTCTGTATCCATGGAAGGCGTCAGGTCGGCTCGCGCCGACGCGTGTACTCGCAGCAGCAGCCGTCGCTCGATGCGAGGAAGGCCCGATGCGATCGGTAAGGGCTGCGCGGCTCCATCGGAAGTGCGCGGCGCGGAAAGGGTGTGTCTATCGCCCTAGTTTCGCGCCCTTCCGTGACACGACTATGGAGCGAGCTCGGCCTGCGCCACCACCGGCAGGCGCACCCGGCAGCCGTTCGCGCCGCCGCAGGCGAAGCGGTAGAGCGGCGGGCGCCCGTGCGGCACCTGCTGGAAATGCGCCGCATCGGCGCCCGAGAGCGACAGGCGCAGCCGGCTGCCCGCCGCCAGGCGCCACGCCACCGGCAGCATGACCACCTGCACCGTCTCGGCCACGCCCGCCTGCATCGGCCGCGCATGGTGCCGCGCGTAGTCGCGAAACGGCCAGGCGGTGCGGTAGCGGGCCGGCGCCTCGCTCACCGCGCGGTGGGCCAGCCGCAGGCAGCCTTCGTTGATGTAGACCAGGGTGCCGTCGGCCTGCTCTTCCGAGAGGTACGCGAAGATGCTGCCGTCGCCCTCGCTGCAGCTCAGCGTGAGCTCCAGCAGCACATGGCCGGCGAGTTCGAGCGGCTGCGGCAGCGGGTCGGACCGGAAGGACAGCATGTCCGCCTCGTGCCGGGACCAGTCCGGGTAGTAGTCGACGATGGCCTGCGCCGCCAGCCGCTCGAAGCGGCTGTTGGTGCCGCTGGAGACGGTGAAGCGGGTCTGCAGGTCGACCTGCACCGGCTGCTCCGCGGGCGTGGTCGCCAGGCGGCCCGGCTGCAGGTACCAGTCGGTCGGCGTGGAGGCCGGCGGCCAGTGCGCGCTGCTGCGCCAGGTCTCGGCATGGGTGCAGAAATAGTGCACCGGCTGCTCGGCCTGCAGGCCGGTGTCGCGCCCGGCCAAATGCTCGTCGAAGAAACGCAGCACCTCCGCCAGGATCGAGAACTCCGGCGCGCTGCGCCCGGCGCTGCGCCACGGCGAGCCGTTGGTGCGCGCGCCGTGGTCCCAGGGGCCGAGCAGCAGGCGGTCGTGCGGGCCCTGCAGGGTGAGGAAACGCGAGATCGAACCGTGCACGAAGGCGCTGCCGTCGTACCAGCCCGAGACCGAATACACCGCCACCCGGCCGGCCACCTCGTTCAGGTACCAGTACGGGCTGCAGGCGCCGCTGTGCAGCGTCGGGTCGTACAGCACGGCTTCCTCGCGGAAGGCCATTTCCGGGGCCATGTCGCGCAGCATGAAGCTGTCGTGGTGCTCGACGATGGCCTGCCGCACCAGCGCGCCGTCGCCGTCCTCGTCCACCGGCGCCGGGCCGGCATAGCGGGGATCGGCGAAGTAGGGATAGGCCGCGAGCTCGTCGCGCCGGTCCCAGTCCAGCGCGCGGATCAGGTCGTCGTAGTGGGCGGTGACGGTCTTGCACGTCACGCCGCCCGGGAAGACATGGTCGCTGTAGGTGTCGGAGACCGCGAACAGCGGCGCGATCGCCTTGACCGCCGGATGGCCGGTGCTGCCCAGGAAACACGAGGCCGCGCCCAGGTAGGAGATGCCGGTCGCGCCGATCGAGCCGTTGCACCAGGGCTGCGCCGCGATCCACTGCGCCAGCTCCAGGTAGTCGCCGCGCTCCTTGGGCGAGCGGAAGGCGTCGCGGCGGCCGAAGCTCGCGCCGCTGCCGCGCACGTCCAGCACCACCAGCGCATAGCCGCGCGGCACGAAGAAGTCGCGGTAGATGGCGATGTTGGGCGAGGGCTCGGCACCTGCCGCGGTGACCTTGAAGCGGCGGTAGTACGGTGTCATCACCGCGATCACCGGCCAGCGGGCTTCGCCGTCGCCCGTGTCGTCGCCCTCGTCGCCGCCCTCGGGCAGGTAGACGTCCAGCGCCAGGCGGCAGCCGTCCTCCATCGTCAGGTAACGCGAGCGCGGGGCGCCGATGCCCCGGGTGGCGGGGCGGCGTGCGAGGTACTGGCTGGGCGCGTGCTGCCACGCGCCGCCGTTGAGGTCCAGGTCCGACATGGGTGGCTTCAGTCGAGGGTGATGTTGAGGGTCTTGATGAGGTCGCCCCAGATGCGCGACTCCTGCTGCGCGCGGCTGCGGATCTGCTCGCCGGTGCCGGGGATGGGAAAGAGGAACTGCTCGGTGAGCTTGCGGCGGGTCTGCTCGTCCTCGAGGAAGGCGGTGACGGCGCCGGAGAGTTTCTTCACCACCTCCGGCGGCAGGCCGGCCGGGCCGACCAGCGCGTACCAGCCCGGCAATGCCGGCATCTGCGGCGCCAGTTCGTTGATCAGCGGAATCGCCGGCATGCGCGGCGAACGCTTGTCGCCCGACTGGGCCAGGGCGACGACCGCCCCTGCCTCGTACTGCGGCAGGGCGGTGGCGGTCACCACGCACATCAGGTCGGTCTCGCCCGACACCACCGACAGCAGCGCGGGACCGGACCCCTTGTACGGTATGTGGCGCACGTCCAGCCTGAGGTCGCGCACGATCTTCTCCATGTAGAGATGGGTGCTGTTGCCCGGGCCGCCGCTGGCGTAGGTGAGCTTGCCGGGTTCGCGCCGCGCCCGGGCCACGAAGTCGGCCCAGGTCTTGATGCCGCTGGCCTGGCTGGCGATCACCATGAAGCTGGCATCGACCACCGGGGCGATATAGGTGAAGTCCTTCATCGGGTCGTAGGGCAGCTTCTTGTAGAGATGCTCGTTGAAGCTGGCCAGCGACACGCTGGTGAGGAACACGGTGTAGCCGTCGGGCCGTTCCTTGGCGACGATGCCGGAGGCCAGGATGCCGTTGGCGCCGGGCTTGTTGTCCACCACCACCGAGCTGCCGAGGTAGCGGCCCATGAATTCGGCCAGCTGGCGGCCGGTGGCATCGGCGCCCGAGCCCGGCCCTTGCGGGATGACGAGGCGCACCGGCCGTGCCGGGTAGTCCTGCGCCCAGGCGGCACCCGCCGCCGCCGATGCGCATGCCGCGGCTGCGGCCTTCATCAGCGTCCGACGCTGCATGGCTGTGCTGTGTTCCATTTCCGGTCTACCCCCTTGAGTTGAGAAGCGTTTTCTGCTGCAGACCACCGTCTCGCAAAAAGAATGCCCGTCCGGCGGGCCGCATCGAAGCTAACGATCCGGCCCAGCCCATTGAATAAATTGTGAAAGATTCAATTTTTGGCAATGTACTGTCCGAACGCCCGGCGCAATCGCCCGGCTCCCCCTGTCCTGTCCTGTCCTGCGCGCCACCCGGAACCCCATGAAATCCAGCTTTGACAACCTGAGCATCGCCGCGCGGCTCGGCCTCGGATCGGCGCTCGTGCTGCTGATGCTGGTCGTGCTGACCCTGATCGGCATCGTCCGGGTCAATTCGGTCGAGAAGAGCCTCGCCACCATCGGCGACGTCAACAGCGTGAAGCAGCGCTACGCCATCAATTTCCGGGGCAGCGTGCACGACCGCGCCATCGCGCTGCGCGACGTGGTGCTGGTCGACGACGCCGGTCTGCCGCCGGTGCTGGCGAGCATCTCCAAACTGGATGCCGACTACCAGGCCTCGGCCGGCCCGATGGACCGGATGTTCGGCGGGCCGGGCGGCGGCAGCGAGCAGGAAGAACGCGCCATCCTGGCCAGCATCAAGGACATCGAACGGCGCACCCTGCCGATCGTGGCCCGGGTGATCGAGCTGCGCGGCGCCGGCGACCGCGACGCCGCGCAGGCGCTGATGCTCGGCGAAGCCCGGCCGGCCTTCGTCGAGTGGCTGGGCCGCATCAACCGGTTCATCGACCTGGAGGAGCGGCTCAACCAGAGCGAGTCGGCCTATGCGCGTGAAGTCGCCAGCGGATTCCAGCGGCTGATGCTGCTGCTGTGCGCCGCCGCGGCGCTGATCGGCTCCGGGGTGATCATCCTGATCGTCAAGGCGATTTCGCGGGCGCTCGGCGGCGAACCGCGCGACGCCAACACCCTGGCCCGCGACATCGCCGCGGGCAACCTGGCGGTCGACGTGGTGCTGCGGCCGAACGACCGCGACAGCGTTCTGTTCACCATGACCGCCATGCGCGACAGCATCGGCAACATCGTGCGCGAAGTGCGCAGCGGCACCGATGCCATCGCGCTCGCGGCGGCGGAGATCGCCACCGGCAACCAGGACCTGTCCGGCCGGACCGAGCAGCAGAGCAGTTCGCTGGAGCGCACCGCCTCCTCCATCGGCGACCTGACCGCCACCGTCCGCCGGAACGCCGAGAACGCCAAGCAGGCCAATCAGCTCGCCATCGCCGCGTCGGACGTGGCGCGCCAGGGCGGCCAGGTGGTCGGCGAGGTGGTCAGCACCATGAATTCGATCAACACCTCGGCGCGCCGCATCGTCGACATCATCAGCGTCATCGACGGCATCGCCTTCCAGACCAACATCCTCGCGCTCAACGCGGCGGTGGAAGCGGCACGCGCCGGCGAACAGGGGCGCGGGTTCGCGGTGGTCGCCTCGGAAGTGCGCAGCCTGGCGCAGCGCTCGGCGAACGCCGCCAAGGAGATCAAGACCCTGATCAGCGATTCCGTCTCCCGGGTGGAGGCAGGCAGCGCGCTGGTCGCCGCCGCCGGCAACACCATGGACGACCTGGTGCAGCGGGTCAACAACGTGACCACCATCATGGGCGAGATCATGTCCTCGAGCGCCGAGCAGAGCACCGGCATCGAGGAGGTCAACCAGGCGGTCGGCCTGATGGATCGGGCCACGCAGCAGAACGCGGCGCTGGTCGAGCAGGCATCGGCCGCGGCCGACTCCCTGCGCGACCAGGCGCAGCACCTGGCGCAGCTGGTCAGCGTCTTTCGCCTGCCGGCCACGTTGCAGGCCCATCCGGCGGGCCACCGGCTGGCGCTGCCGGCCTGACGCGGCCGGCCGGTCGATCAGCAATGGTCGGGCCGCCGCATCCGGTCAGGCGCTGGCGGATGCCGGCCGGAGCATCTGCTGCACCAGCGGGTGCATCACCTTGCGTTCGGTGCTGATGGCGTAGTAGTGCTCCTGCACGCCGTCGCAGGCGCCGATCAGCCGCACCTGGCTGCGCTTGAGCAGCGCGTCCTCGGCCGCCAGCGCCGCCGGGAAAATGCCCAGGCCGGTGCTGCCGAAGGTCTCCAGCAGGGCGCTGTCCTCGATCTCGCCGACCACCTTCGGCCGCAGGCCCTTCTGGTGCAGCCACCGGTCGAGCTGCCCGCGCACCACCGAATGCGAGGTCGGCAGCAGCACCGGCACGTCGCGCATCGACAGCGGAAACCCGTCGTGCGCCAGCGCCCACCAGTGCTGCGAGCCGTACCAGCCGATGTCCGAGGTTCCCAGCGAGTGGCTGTGCACCCGCAGCTGCGCGTTCGACGGCGCCGGGTGGTCGGTCAGCACCACATCGAGCTTGTGCAGGACCAGGTCGGCCAGCAGGTCGGCCATCTCGCCGTCGTCGCAGAGCAGGCGCAGGTGCGGCACGCCCAGCACCGGCTGCAGCAGCCGCTGCACCTCGAGCTTGGGCAGCCCGTCGGCGATGCCGACCGCCAGGCGCGCGGCCGGCGCCTGGGCGGCGGCCAGCACCTGCTCGGGCAGCGCCTGCGACAGCTGGAAGATCTGCTCGGCCTGCTGCATCGCGATGGTGCCGGCTTCGGTCAGCGCCAGGCCGCGGCCGGCCGGCCGCAGCAGCTGGCAGCCCAGGTCGCGCTCGAGTTCGCGCACCTGGGCGCTGACGGTCTGCACCGCCATGTCCAGCGTCTCGGCAGCGCGCGACATGCTGCCTTCCTTGGCCACCACCCAGAAGCAGTACAGGTGGCGATGGTTGAAGGCCTGGCTCATGTTCTGGTTTTACGGGAGTTAGGTTCCTATATCTTCTTCTTTTTTCGATCCTTCTATCGGCCTAAGTTCGGACCTCGACTGACAAAACGGTCTTTTTCTTCAACAAAAGGACATTCAGCACCATGCGCACTTCTTCCTACATTCGTTCCA
>JAKONS010000538.1 GCA_022701845.1 Burkholderiaceae bacterium | reverse complement strand
GATGGACTTGACCGACCGCAGCAGCGCGGCCTGGTTGTCGTCGCCGGGCGGGATGTCGAGCCAGGGCGTGTCCTCGAAAACCGGCGCCAGGTCCTGGCTGATGAAGGCGGACCAGTTGCCGGTACCGGTCTGCAATGCCGGCACCGCGGGAGGCGATTCCGGCTGGCCGGCAGGGCCCGGAAAGCGCTGCAACCGGCGCGGGTCGATGTCGGCGAGGAAGCGCGTGTGCAGGCCCTCCAGGAAAGCCCGGCCTCGCACGGTGCTCACCGGTCGCATCAGCGAGAACCAGAGCTGCAGGCCGTCGCGGCCCGACACGGCGATGGCGGGCGCCGGCAGGTGCAGCTCCGCCTGCACGCCCTGCCACACGCGGCCCAGCACGCGCCAGTCGGGCGGACCGGCGAGTTGCAACACCAGGCACCGGACACCACGGTGGCCCGCCTCGCCGCCATCATCGGCAGCGCTGCGGGGCACGAGAAAAAGGCGGCTCAGTTCGGTCTGCAGGAGGCTCATGGCAGGACTCTACCCGGCGGCTCCCCGGCCCGGCCTTTGTCCGAGCGGCTCAGCCCAAGCGTTTGACCAGCACGTAGCGATAGGGCGCGCCGGGTGCGGCCAGCAAGCGCAGCTTCACCTTGGTCGGGCGCATCCGGAGGGTCAGCATGAAATCGATGGTCACGTCGAGCGCGACCTGCGCGGCCGCTGCATCCTCGAAGCGCTGCGACACCATGAAGTTGTTCATGCAGGGCGCCACGGTGGTGAAGATGTTGCGGCCCAGCACGCTCGCCATCGACAGGCCGGAAGCATGGGATTCGTATCGGCTGTAGATCCGCACCAGCGCCTGTTCGTCGAAGCCGAGCACGCCGAAATCCAGGCGGTCGAGCTCGTCGGGCGTCAGGGTGGAGATGGTGCCGAGGAGGCCGGGATCGTCGAAAGCCGGGAGGGAGGTTGGGGTCACGGAGGTCGGTTAAAAAAGTGGGCGTATGGATGGTGAAGCGAGCGGGCGACACGACCATTTACCCATTGTTGGCGGTCGGCTTCCTCGGCAGGCCCTGCTCGATTCCGGGTTTGCGTAGTTCGCCAGCCAACGCCGGACCGGACGGCCGCCGGATATCCGCGGGACGTGCCGGTACCGATGGATCTGCCGGCGGCCACCGGCGGTTTCCATCGCGCGTCGCGCGAATCAATGCGCCGAGGCCGCGGCCAGGGCATCGGGCGTCTTCCGCGGCGCCGCATCCGATCCGGCGGGGCCGATGCGGAACCAGATCGCATACATCGCCGGCAGGAACACCAGCGTGAGCACGGTGCCGACCAGGGTGCCGCCGATCAGGGTATAGGCGAGCGTTCCCCAGAACACCGAATGGGTCAGCGGGATGAAAGCCAGGACGGCTGCCAGCGCGGTCAGGATGACCGGCCGGGCCCGCTGTACCGTCGCCTCCACCACCGCGTGGAAGGGGTCGAGCCCCTCCTGCTCGTTGTGCTGGATCTGCCCGAGCAGGATCAAGGTGTTGCGCATCAGGATGCCCGACAGCGCGATCAGGCCGACCAGCGCGTTGAAGCCGAACGGCTGCTGGAATGCCAGGAGCATCGGCACCACCCCGATCAGGCCCAGGGGGCTGGTCAGGAACACCATCACCATGGCCGACATCGATCGCACCTGCACGATGATGATCACCAGGGTGATGGCGATCATGATCGGGAACAGCGGCAGCAGCGCCTCCATCGCCTTGCCGGACTCCTCGACCGCGCCGGCTTCGGCGATGCGGTAGCCCGCCGGCAGCGCCTGCCGTACCGGCTGCAGTGCTTCGGTGATGGCGGCCGACACATCGGGGGGCTGCAATTCGTCGGCGATGTCGCCTCCCACGGTGATGGTGGGCACCCGGTCGCGCCGCCGCAGGATCGGCTCCTCCATCGTCACCTCCACCCGGCCGAGCTGCGCGATGGGAATGCGCTGGCCGGTGGCGGTGGTGATGGTGAAGTCGGCGATCCTCGCCGGGTCGAGCCGGTCGGTGCCGGCGGACCGCGCCACGACCTGCACGGTGCGGATGTCCTCCCGCACCGTGGCCACCGGCACGCCGCTGAGCAGGAACTGGAGCTGTTGCGCGACCGACGCGGAATTCAGGCCGACCGCCTGCAGCCGGTCCTGCTGGAGCCTGAACTTCAGGGTCGGCGTACGCACGCCCCCATCCATGTTCACCAGCCGGATCATCGGGCTGTCGCGCATCACCTGCTCCACCTGGGACGCGATGTCGCGCACCTTCTGCGGATCGGGTCCCGACACCCGGTAGGCGACCGGGAACGGCGAGTAGGGGCCGAAGACCAGCTGGCTGACCCGCACCTGCGCCTCCGGCGCCAGCCCCTGGCCGACCGCGTCCCGCAGTCGCACCTTCAGGAGATCGCGGTGCGCCTCGCTGTCGGTGCGCACGACGATCTTCGCGAACGAGGGGTCGGGCAATTCCGGCGAGAGTGCCAGGAAGAACCGCGGCGCGCCCTGGCCGATGTAGGCGGTGACGATTCTGGCTTCCGGCTGTGTCGACAGCCAGGCCTCCACCTTGGCGGTCGCCTTGTCGGTTTCCGCGATCGAGGTGCCGTAGGGCATCTGTATCCCGACCAGCACCTCGGGCCGGTCGGAACTCGGGAAGAACTGCTTCTTCACGATGCCCATGCCGGCGACCGCGCCGCCCATGAGCAGCACCACCGCGCCGGCCACCAGCCACTTGCGTGCGATGACCCGGCCGAGCACCTGCCGGAAGCGGGCGTAGCGGGGCGTGTCGTACAGGGCGGCATGCCCGCCTTCGACCTTCTTCATCTCCGGCAGCAGCTTGACACCCAGATACGGCGTGAAGACCACCGCCACGATCCAGGAGACGATCAGCGCGATACCGACGATCCAGAACATGTTGCTGGTGTATTCGCCGGCCGTGGAGCGCGCGAAGCCGTTGGGCATGAATCCCACGGCGGTGATCAGGGTGCCAGACAGCATCGGCGCCGCGGTGTGGCTCCAGGCGAAGGCGGAAGCGGCGATGCGGTCCATGCCTTCTTCCATCTTCACCACCATCATCTCGATGGCGATGATCGCGTCGTCGACCAGCAGGCCGAGCGCCAGGATCAGCGATCCGAGGGTGATGCGGTCGAAATTCTTGCCGGTGGCCGCCATCACCACGAACACCGCGGCCAGCGTCAGCGGTACCGCCGCCGCCACCACCACGCCCACCCGCCAGCCCATGCTGACGAAACACACCACCAGCACCACGAGCAGGGCCACGAAGAACTTGACCATGAACTCGTCGACCGAGGCGCTGATGTTCACCGACTGGTCGGTGACCGGGGAGAGCTCCATGCCGAGCGGCATGGCGGCGTTGATGGACGTCACTTCGGCCCGCAGCGACTCGCCCAGGTCGAGGCCGTTCCAGCCGTCGCGCATGACGATGCCCAGGAGCAGCGCCGGCTCCCCGCCGTTGCGGATGAGGAAGGTCGACGGATCCTCGTAGCCGCGCTGGACGGTGGCGATGTCCGACAGCCTGAACGTGCGGCCCTGCGCCACGATCGGCGTGTCGCGCAGCCGCTGCAGCTCGTCGGCCGTGCCCTCGATGCGGACGAAGACCTGCGGTCCGTGGGTCTCGATCGATCCCGCCGGCGTCAGCGCGTTCTGGCTGTTGAGCACGGCGAAGATGGTCTGCGGATCGATGCCCAGCGTCGCCAGCCGTTCGTGCGAGAACTCGATATGGATGCGCTCGGGCTGCTCGCCGACGATGTTGACCTTCTTCACGCCCGGCACATGCAACAGCCGCTGGCGCAGTGTCTCGGCTTCGCGCACCAGCAGCCGCTGCGGCTGGCCCCTGGCTTTCAGGGCGTAGAGCGCGAAGGTCACGTCCGCGTATTCGTCGTTGATCAGCGGACCGATGGCGCCCGCCGGCAGGTTGCGCGCCTCGTCGCCGAGTTTCTTGCGCGCCTGGTAGAACGCTTCCTGCACCTCGGACGGCGGCGTCGAGTCGAGCAGCGAGAGGGTGGTGAAAGCCAGCCCCGGGCGGGTGAAGGTCTCCGAGCGGTCGTAGTAGCGCAGCTCCTGCAGGCGCTTTTCCAGCTTCTCCGCCACCTGGTCCTGCATCTCCTGCGCCGTCGCGCCCGGCCAGGCGGTGACCACCGTCATGACCTTGACGGTGAAGGCGGGGTCTTCCGCGCGTCCGAGCTTCAGGAACGCCACCACGCCCGCGATCGAGATCAGGATGATGAGAAAGAGGGTGATCGAGCGCTCGCGCACCGCCAGCGCGGACAGGTTGAAGCGGCCCTCACTCACGGACTGCTCCAGCGGGCGCGGCGGAGGCCGTCGGTGCGGACTGTGCCGCCTGTTCCGCCACGCGGACCGGCATGCCTTCCCGCAGCAGATGCGCGCCGAGCGCGACGATCCTGTCTCCGGCCCGCAGGGGTCCGGTCACATAGGCGAACTCGTCGGCCACCTGGGCCACCGCGACCGGCTTGCGCGTGACCTTGG
>JAKONS010000535.1 GCA_022701845.1 Burkholderiaceae bacterium | reverse complement strand
GTCGTCAGGAAGAAGCCGCCGTCGCGCGAATTGAAGGCGGTCATGGCCCGGGTGCCGTTGATGCCGACCAGCCAGTCGGCCTCCGAGCGCGAGCGCGCCGCATCGGCCAGGCCCTGCATCTGCTGCTCGGTGCGCAGGTGGTCGAAGCCGTCGCGGATGGCCTGCGGCGTCATCGACTGCAGCCACAGGCGGCGCACCGGCTTGCCCAGGCTCTCCTTGGCGCCGGCGGCGTACTGCTCGATCAGGCGGAAGATCAGCTCGCCCTCGCGCCCGGCGTCGCAGGCGTTGATGAAGGAATCGACGTCCTTGCGGCGCGCCAGCTTCACCACCGCGTTCAGGCGGCTCTTGGTCTTGTCGACCGGCTTGAGGTCGAAGCGCGGCGGGATCACCGGCAGGTTGGCGAAGCTCCACTTGCCGCGCTTCACGTCGAACTCCTCGGGCGCCTGGATTTCCACCAGGTGGCCGACGGCGCTGGTCACCACGTACTGCTCGCTCTCGAAGTGGTCTTCGTGCTTGTCGAATTTGCCGGCCACCGGGGTGAGGGCGCGGACGATGTCTTGCGCCACCGACGGTTTTTCGGCGATCACCAGGATCTTGCTCATGGATGGATTCTTCAAAAAGGCTGTCTGGGGGTTTGTTCAGGTATCGGGCCTGCATGTGGAGGCGGCGGGCGCGGGCCGCGCCGGCTTCTACAATCCGGGCTCCTCGCGCATGCGCACGCACACGCATGCCTGTGTGCTTTTTCAAATTAACAGAGTTTCGGCCATGCCTTCAACCGCCCCCGCCGCCGGCGGCCGTCGCCTCCAGACCCGCCGCTCCGGCGTGCACGGCAAGGGCGTGTTCGCGGTGCAGGACATCGCCGAGGGCGAGACCCTGATCGAATACGTCGGCGAGGTGGTGAGCTGGCAGGAGGCGCAAGACCGCCATCCGCACGACCCGGAGCAGCCCAACCACACCTTCTATTTCCATGTCGACGACGACCGGGTGATAGATGCCAACTACGGCGGCAACTCCTCGCGCTGGATCAACCATTCCTGCGATCCGAACTGCATCGCCGACGAGGACGGCGGGCGCATCTTCATCAAGGCCCTGCGGCCGATCTCCGCCGGCGAAGAGCTCAACTACGACTACGGCCTGATCATCGAGGAGCGCTACACGAAGAAGCTCAAGGCCGAGTACCCCTGCTGGTGCGGCGCCGAAGGCTGCCGCGGCACCCTGCTGGCGCCCAAGCGCGGCAGGCGCTGAGCATCCGCCCGCCCACCCCCATGCAGATCCAGCAGTGGCCCGCCGAGGCGATCTGGGAGGCGCTCGCAGCCGAGCTGCCCGGCTTCACCGTCGAGATCCTGCCGGAGATCGACTCCACCAACAGCGAACTGATGCGCCGCGCCCGCGCCGGCCGCACCGAGCCCACGCTGCTGGTGGCCGAACACCAGACCGCCGGCCGCGGCCGCCTGGGCCGCGACTGGCGCACCGCCCGCGGCGACGCCCTCACCTTCTCGCTCGGCCTGCCGCTGGCGCCGCGCGACTGGTCCGGGCTGTCGCTGGTGGCGGGCGTGGCGATCGCCGAGGCGCTGCATCCCGACCTGGGCCTGAAATGGCCCAACGACCTGTGGTGGCACGACCGCAAGGTCGGCGGCATCCTGGTCGAGACATCCGGCGCGGGCGCTGCCGGTGCGCCGCGTTACGTGGTGATCGGCGCCGGCATCAACATCGCCACGCCGGCCGCCACCGAAGGCCTGCGCACCCCGCCAGCCGGCCTGCGCGAGCTCAGCCCCGGCCTGTGCGCCACCGACGCCCTGGGCGCGGTGGTGCCGGCCCTGGCGCGCGCCCTGCGGGATTTCGCGGCCGACGGCTTCGCGCCGTGGCAGGCGCGCTTCGCCGCCCGCGACGTGCTGCGCGGCCGGCCGGTGCTGCTGTCCGACGGCCGCCAGGGCACCGCCGCCAGCGTCGATGCCGAGGGCGTGCTGCAGCTGCGCACGGCCGATGGCTGGGAATCGGTGCGCAGCGCCGACGTCAGCATCCGCCCCGCCGCCTGAGCCCCGCACCGGAACCGCCCGCCCCATGCTCCGCCTGATCGCCCTGCTGCTGGTCCTCGCCAACGGCATCTACTACGCCTGGTCGCAGAACGCCCTGCGCGCCTGGGGCCTGGAGCGCCCGACCCAGGCCGAGCCGCAACGCATGGAGCACCAGATCCGGCCCGAGGCGATCAAGCTCGTCAGCCCCGAGGAAGCCCGGCGCAGCGCCGCCGCCGCGGTGCCGCCGCCGGCGCCCGGCGAATGCCTGCAGGCCGGCCTGTTCGGCGAGGCCGAGGCCGCGGTGCTGCGCACCCGCGCCGAGGCGCAGCTGCCGGTCGGCAGCTGGACGCTGGAGCCGGCCACCACCCCGGGCCGCTGGATCGTCTACATGGGCCGCTATCCGAACGCCGAGCAGGTGCAGCGCAAACGCGGCGAACTGCGCGCGCTGCACATCGCCTTCGACGCGCCCGGCAACCCCGCGCTGGAGCCCGGCCTGTCGCTCGGCAGCTACCCCAGCCAGGCCGACGCCGCGGCGGGCCTGGCGGCGCTGGCGCAGCGCGGCGTGCGCACCGCGCGGGTGGTCGAGCAGCGGCCGGCGGTGCAGGGCCGCATGCTCAAGCTGCCGGCGGTCGACGAGGCCCTGCGCCCGCTGCTGCCGGCGCTGGCACCGGCGCTCGGCGGCCGGGCGCTGCAGTCCTGCGGCTGATGGCGGATATTTCGACGCATTCTTTCGACGCATTCAACAGTGAACAGTGACCGGCCGCGGCCGGACAGGAGCCCGGCGATGACACATGCCCACCGATGGCTGGCGGCCTGCGCCCTGGTCGCCTCGACCCTGATCGCCGCCCCCGCGCGCGCCGCCACCCTCGACGGCATCCGCGCCGCCCAGGAGATCGTGCTGGCGCACCGCGACGCGTCGGTGCCGTTCTCCTACCTCGACCAGAACGGCCGGCCGGTCGGCTATTCGATCGACCTGTGCCTGAAGGTGGTGGACGCGGTGAAACGCGAGCTGGGGCTGCCGGCGCTGGCGGTGCGCTGGCTGCCGGTCACCTCGGCCAGCCGCATCCCGGCGATGGTCGAGGGCCGGGCGGCGCTGGAATGCGGCTCCACCACCAACAACGCCGAGCGGCGCCGGCAGGTGGCGTTCACGATTCCGCATTTCATCTCGGCGGTACGGCTGCTGGTGCGCGCCGACAGCGGCTACGCCAGCCTCGACGGCCTGGCGGGCAAGCGGGTGGCGGCCACCGCCGGCACCACCACCGTGCCGACCCTGAAACGCATGGACGCCGAACACGACCTGCGGCTGACCGTGGTCGAGCTGGGCGGCCATGCCCAGGGCTTCGCCGCGCTGGAGGCCGGCCGGGTCGACGCCTTCGCGCTCGACGACGTGCTGCTCTACGGCCTGCGCGCCAACGCGGCCAACCCGAAGGCCTATGCGGTGGTCGGCAAGCCGATGACCATCGAGCCCTACGCCATCATGCTGCCGCCGCAGGACCCGGCGTTCAAGAAGGTGGTCGACCAGGAGATGCGCCGCCTGATCGCCAGCGGCGAGATCCAGCAGCTCTACCGCCGCTGGTTCCAGCAGCCGATCGCGCCGAAGGGCATCAACCTGGAGCTGCCGATGGCGGCGATGCTGCGCGATTCGTTGCGCTTCCCGTCGGACAAGGTCGGCGACCTGGAATAGCCCGGCGCCGGGTCGCCGCCCCGCGCGCGATCAGGCCGCCATCAGCCGCTCGATCTCGTCGCCCTCCACCGGCACGCCGCGGGTGATGAGCTCGTTGCCGGCCTCGGTGATCACCGCGTCGTCCTCGATGCGGATGCCGATGTTCCAGAAGGCCTCTGGCACGTCGTCGCCCGGGCGCACATAGAGGCCCGGCTCGATGGTGGTCACCATGCCGGGCCGCAGGATGCGGCCGGGGCGGCTCTTCACCGTCTCGCCGCTCAGCGGGTCGCGCCGCTCGATCAGGGTGCGCGCCTCGCTCGGCTCCACATAGCTGCCGCAGTCGTGCACGTCCATGCCCAGCCAGTGGCCGGTGCGGTGCATGTAGTAGCGGAAATAGGCGCGCTTCTCGATCACGTCCTGCACGCCGCCCACCTGGTCGGCGTCGAGCAGCCCGAGGTCGAGCAGGCCCTGGGACAGCACCGCCACCGTGGCGTCGTGCGGATCGTTGAAACGCGCGCCCGGCCGGGTGGCCGCCACCGCCGCGTACTGGCTCTGCAGCACCAGGTCGTACAGCGCCCGCTGCGGCCCGGTGAAGCGGCCGTTGGCCGGGAAGGTGCGGGTGATGTCGCTGGCATAGCCGTCGAGCTCGCAGCCGGCGTCGATCAGCACCAGCTCGCCGTCGCGCACCGGCGCCACGTCGGCGCGGTAGTGCAGCACGCAGGCGTTGCCGCCGGCCGCCACGATCGAGCTGTAGGCCGGGTACTGGGAGCCGCCCATGCGGAAGGCGTGCAGCAGCTCGGCGTCGAGGTGGTATTCGCGCAGGTCGACCCCCTGGCGCAGCAGCCGGGCGCTGGCCTGCATGGCGCGGATGTGGGCGTCGGCGCTGATCTGCGCGGCGCGGCGCATGACGTCGAGTTCGTGCGCGTCCTTGAACAGCCGCATCTCGTCGAGCGGGCCGCACAGGTCGCGCTGCTGCTCCGGCGCCAGCGCGCCCATGCGCACCCGGGCGCGCACCGTCGACAGCCAGCCGTCGATGCGGGTCTCCAGCCCGGTGTGGGTGGCGAACGGAAACCAGACGGTGTCGCGGTTCTCCAGCAGGCGCGGCAGCCGGGTGTCGAGTTCGGCCACCGACACCGCCTCGTCCACGCCCAGCACGCCGGGCGCCGCCGCGGGGCCCAGGCGCAGGCCGTCCCAGATCTCGCGTTCGACATCCTTGGGCTGGCAGAACAGGGTGGCGCGGCCGTCGCCGGCCAGCACCAGCCAGGCGTTGGGCTCGGTGAAGCCGGTGAGGTAGTAGAAGTAACTGTCGTGGCGGAACAGGAAGTCGCTGTCGCGGTTGCGCGGACGCTCCAGCGCGGTCGGCACGACGGCGATGCCATCGGGGCCCAGCTGGGCCGCCAGGCGGGCGCGGCGGGCGGCGTAAATGGAAGAGTCGAAGGCTTCGGTCATGGGGCGCTTTCGGAAGGGGTGCGGTTCAGTTGCTGGAGCCGCTCGGGCGTGCCGACATCGGCCCAGCGGCCGTCGTGGCGCTGGGCGGTGACGCGGCCCTGCGCCATGGCCGCGCGCAGCAGCGGCGCCAGGGGCGCGGCCACGCCCTGCGGATTGCCGGGCGGGATGTCGCACCAGGGCGCGGCGAACAGCGCGGCGCGGTAGAGGCCGATGGTCGAATAGGTCAGGCGCGGCGCCGGGTCGTCGGCGGACGGCGACGTGGCGATGCCGTCGGCGCGCAGATGGAAATCGCCGCCCGGATGCTGCGGCGGGTTGGGCACCAGCCACAGATGCGCCAGCGCGTCGCCGGCGGCGAAGCGGGCCACCGCGGCGGCATCGAACACGAAATCCGGCGCGTACACGTCGCCGGCCGCCAGCCAGAAGATCTCGCCCAGCAGCGGCAGCGCGCGGGCGATGCCGCCCGCCGTCTCCAGCGCCTCGTCCTCTGGCGAATAGGCGATGTCCAGTCCCAGCGCAGCGCCGTCGCCGAAACGCGCCGGGATCTGCGCGCCGAGCCAGGCGGTGTTGACCACCACCCGGGCCACGCC
>JAKONS010000501.1 GCA_022701845.1 Burkholderiaceae bacterium | reverse complement strand
CGCCGGCCGGCTGCACCGCCACCTGGGTGCCCTGCGCCACCGACAGCACCGCGTGCAGCGCGCGGGCGGCGGCAAAGGTGGCGACGGCGCGCTGCAGGCCGGCTTCGGTATCGCGGCGGGCCATCGCGTCCGGCGGGAACACCCAGGCCGACAGCAGGACGGCCACCAGGACCGCGACGAGAAACACAGGTTGGAGACGACGTTGCATGCGCTGCAGGATAAGGTGCCCGCGCGACACACGGCCGGGACGTTCTCCGACCGGCGCACCGGCCGGCGGCCGCGACCATCGCCGCATGAAAATCCAAGCCCGTTGCGCCATGACCCTGCACGTGCAGGCCGACACCCCGGTCGTCGCCATCCTGCGCCCCCGCAGCGGCCTGGCCCAGTGGCTCGAAGCCGAGCGCTACACCCTCGACCCCTGGACGCCCAGCACCGAGTTCGTCGACGCCTACGGCAACCTCTGCCAGCGCTTCACCGTGCCGGCCGGCGGCATGCGGGTCGCCGTCGAGATGACGGTCATGACCGCCGACGAGATCGCGGTCGACCATGCCGCGCTGCACACCCCGGTCGAGGCCCTGCCCGACGACGCGCTGCACTACCTGCTGCCGAGCCGCTACTGCCCCTGCGACACCCTCGTCGACCAGGCCCGCGGCATCGTCGGCAACGCGGTGCCGGGCTATGCGCAGGCCGAGGCGATCCGCGCCTGGATCCACACCCACATCACCTACCGCTACGGGGTGAGCGACGCCAGCACCGACGCCGCCGACACGCTCGGCCACGGCGCCGGCGTGTGCCGCGATTTCTCGCACCTGGGCGTGGCGCTGTGCCGGGCGCTGCAGATACCGGCGCGGCTGGTGGTGGGCTACCTGTGGAAGCTCGACCCGATGGACATGCACGCCTGGTTCGAGGCCTTCGTCGGCGGCCGCTGGTACACCTTCGACGCCACCCAGGACCGCCCGCGCGGCGGCCGCATCGTGCTGGCCTACGGGCGCGACGCGGCCGACGTGGCCTTCCTGTCCGACTACGGCCCGCAGCCGCTGGAGGTGCGCGAGATGCAGGTCGAGGTGACCCGGCTCGACCACACCGACGACATCGGCGCCGCCACCGGTCCTTAGCCCAGCCTTAATCACGCGCCGCCAGCAGGCCGATCGCCCGTTCTCCCGACCGTTCGGCGGTATCGTCGTCCCCGGTTTTTCACGTTTTCCAGGAGCCATTCCATGACCCCGCAAGAACACACGCTGCTCGAAGATTTCCTGGGCCGCCTGCAGGCCGCCGGCGCCGTTGCGCGCGACCCGCAGGCCGACGCGCTGATCCGCTCGCGCCTCGACGGCCATCCCGAGGCCACCTACCTGCTGGTGCAGCGCTGCCTGCTGCTCGACCGGGCGCTGGCCGATGCCAACCAGCAGATCGCCACCCTGCGCCAGCAGGTGTCGCAGGCCGGCGCGGGCAACGGCAACAGCTTCCTGAACGCCGGCCTGTCGCCGCAGCAGCAGCAGGTGCCAGACGGTTTCGGCCGTGCGCCGTCGCAGGCCTACAGCCCCGAGCCGCGCTACGAGCCCTCCGGCCCGCAGGGCGGTCCGGCCTATGCCCAGGCCCAGCCCCAGGGCTGGCGCGAGCGCTGGTTTGGCGGCGGTGGCGCCAACAACGCCGGCGCGCAGGCCCAGGCGCCCGGTGGCATGCAGGCTGCGCCCGCAGCAGCGGCCGCAGGCGGCGGCTCCAGCTTCCTCGGCCGCGCCGCAACCACCGCGGCCGGCGTCGCAGGCGGCATGTTCCTGTTCAACGGCATCGAGCACCTGATGGGAGGCGGCAACAGCGCCGCCGCCGCCGGTGCCGGCCACACCGGCAACAGCCTGCTCGGCGATGCCAACGACAGCGGCTCGCTCGGCACCACCATGACCGAGAACATCACCGAGAACAACTTCATCGACGAGGACCGTTCCGGCTCCAGCCAGCAGGGCTTTCTGGATGACGGCGGCAACGGCGGCGACAGCTGGGCCAGCAACGACGACGGCGGCTTCGGCGACGACGGGGACGGCTTCGCCTGACGGCCCAAAAAAAAGAGCGCTCCGAAGAGCGCTCTTTTTCCATGGCGGCGATGCCCGCCGTCGTGGCCCGATTGCCGGGCGTTTACTTGCCGGCGACGACGCGGACCATTTCCAGGCACTTGTTCGAGTAGCCCCATTCGTTGTCGTACCAGGACACCAGCTTGACGAAGGTGCTGTCGAGCGCGATGGAGGCGTCGGCGTCGAAGATCGAGGTGCGGGTGTCGCCGCGGAAGTCGGTGGCGACGACCTTGTCCTCGGTGTAGCCCAGGATGCCCTTCAGGGCGCCTTCGGACTGGGCCTTGATCTCGGCCTTGATCTCTTCCATGGTGGCGGGCGTGTTCAGCTCGGCGGTCAGGTCGACCACCGACACGTCGGAGGTCGGCACCCGGAACGACATGCCGGTCAGCTTCTTGTTGAGCTCGGGGATCACCACGCCCACCGCCTTGGCGGCGCCGGTCGACGACGGAATGATGTTCTCCAGGATGCCGCGGCCGCCGCGCCAGTCCTTGTTGCTCGGGCCGTCGACCGTCTTCTGGGTGGCGGTGGTGGCGTGCACCGTGGTCATCAGGCCGCGCTTGATGCCCCACTTGTCGTGGATCACCTTGGCCAGCGGCGCCAGGCAGTTGGTGGTGCAGGACGCGTTGGAGATGATGTCCTGGCCGGCGTAGGTGCCGCAGTTCACGCCGCGCACGAACATCGG
>JAKONS010000394.1 GCA_022701845.1 Burkholderiaceae bacterium | reverse complement strand
TGCAGGCCCTGCAGGACTTCCAGAAGAACTACTACTGGCTGCTGCCCCAGGTGGCGCAGCGCCAGCTCGCACCGCTCTGGCGGCTGATGCAGGGCGAGGTCAATTTCGCCAGCGCCCGGCAGATGGTGCTGACCATGCCCTGCGTGGCGCAGCCCGACGGCGCGCTGCCGCCGCTGCATGCCACCGAGCCCCACGGCGCGCTGCCGCGCACCCGGCCCCGGCAGGCCTACATCAAGACCCAGGCGGCCGTGGTCGCGCCCGGCGTCAAGCCGCACACGGTGCGCTACAGCACCGACGGCAAGACCTGGCACGACATCCCCAGCTACACCGACGAGGTGGTCGAGGCCGCCAAGCTGCGGATGTGGCGCAACGTGCTGACCGCAGCCCAGAAGGTCTACCAGCACGCGCTCGAATTCGGCATGTGGACCTGACGCAGGGCGCGAAGCCGGGATGCCCGCCCGGTTCGCACCGGCTGCGTCGCCGGCCGCCAGGCGCCCGTCGACCGGGCACAGCCGATTAACCAATGTTCCTGCGAGGTTCCCATGCAACCGTTCTTGTCTTCCCTGTCCCTGCCCGGCAATTCGTCGGGCGCCTCGGCCGGATGGCCTGTCGCCGGCGGCCGCGACCGCCACGGCGTGGCGTCGACCGGCGCGGTCGGTGCCGATGCCGGTGTCGGCCTGCTGCGGCGCCGCGCGGACGACGGCGACCTGCCGCGACTCGATATGCGCCTGGGCGAAGACCTGCAGACCCTGCTCCAGATCAAACCCGAATCCGAAGACGCGCTGGCGCACGGCGATTTCGGCGCCGCCGCGACGCCGCCGACTCCGCACCGGTCCGCTCGCGCGGTGCAGAGCACGGTCGATGCGCTCCGGCAGGCGTTCTCGGTCGAGCCCGGCGTGGCGGTGGGTGCGGCGGCGCTGCCGGAGTCGCTGGTGGGCCAGTACGCCGCCCTGTGGCACCTGGGGCCGATCGCCCGCTCGCCCGATCGCGACACCATGATGGCCGCCCGCGCCGCCGATATGCTCGCCGAACTCGGCCGGCGCGGGGAGCCTATCGAACTGCTCGAACAGGTGCGCTCCGGCATCGATGCGATACGCCAGGCTTCCGATCTGATCGAACGGCGTGCGGCGGTGGTGCATCGACGGCTCGACAAGCCCGATGCGGGCTTGCGCAACCGGCTCGATGCGGCAAGCCTCGGCAGCGAGGCGGTCCGGCTCGGGCTCCACCGCACCGTCAACGAACTGATCTGCTCCGCGGTACGCCTGGCGGCGCGTGGCGAGCCGGTGTTCACCCTGCTTCCCGGGTCCGGGGCCCTGCTCGACAGGGCGGTGCGTGAAGCCGAGCGCCAGGCCGCTGCCGACGCCGCCGACGCCGACGCCGGCGCCGGCGCCGGCGCCGGAACCACGTCCCGCACGACGGTGGCCCAGGGCGCGCCAAGCGCATCCGACGTACCCCATACCCGTCCCGCGGCGTTACCGGAAATCGGGGCGGAGGCCCAGGCGGCGGCGCTCCGGGCCCCGGGCGTCGACGATCCCGGCACCGGCGGCCCGACCACCCCGATCACCACCGCCACCGCAGCGCCCGCCGCGGTCCCCCCGTCGGCGGTCGCCGTCGAGGTACAGAAATCCCTGGCACGGCTGAAAGACTTCGAGTCCCGCTGGCGCACCCAGCTGTGGCAGTTTTCCGGCACGCGCGAACAGGCGGCGCGCCTCAGCATGGGCCAGGTCGACTTTCCCGACACGATCACGCTGGCGTCCACCTTTCCCTGCGCGATCGACTACCGGGTGGTATCGGAGCGCTCCCGCACCGATCGTTTCGGCCCGAACAGCGCAAGCGTCGTGCGCCACCGGCACGTGCCGGTCTATCCCCGCGGCACCGGCCCCTGCTCGACGGTGGAGGGTGCGACGGTGAACGGCCTCGAGGTCAGCGTCTCGCGCGACGACGCCACCGGCATGGTCGTGGTGCGCAGCCACGGCCAGTTCCCGGCGCGCACCGAGTTCTATACCGACGCCACCGTCGAGGCCGCCAAGCTGGCGATGTGGACCCGCATCTTCCGCGAAGCGTTCACCCGCTCGGTTCCGCAGTAGCCGGTCCCGGCTTACTGCCCGACCTCACACGCCGCCGCCATCCGCTGCCGTCACCCGCACGCCGGGCAGCGGCGGCGGACCGTGATCGACCCCGTCGCCCATCGCCCACCGACCAAAGAAAGCTCCCATGCAACCGTACTTTTCACACTCAGCGTTGCCGGCCGGATCGTCGGGTGCATCGCTCGGATGGCCGGGCGCAGCCGGCCGCGCGACGACCGGCGACGCCGCAGACGATGCAGGCGTCGGCTTGCTGCCGCACCGTCGCGGCGACGACGACCCGCAGCCGCTCGACATGCGCCTCGGCGAAGACCTGCAGGCGCTGCTGCAGATCCGGCCGGAAACCGCACAAGCGCTGGCGCGGCAGGACGCCGAATCCGGCGCGTCGGCACCGCTGCATCGCGCGCCCCGCGCGGTACAAAGCACCAGCGACGCGCTCCGGCAGGCGTTCCTGGTCCGCCGCGGCGGCACGGTGCAGCAACTGTCGGCGCCCGAGGTGCTGGTGGGCCAGTACACCACGCTGCGGCATGCGCAGCCGATCGCCCGTTCGCCCGACCGCGACGCCCTGATGGCCCTGCGCGCCACCGCCATGCTCGACGCGCTGCGCCGGCGTGGAGAGTCCGCGGCGTTGATCGAGCAGGTGCGTGCCGGCATCGAGGCGATGCGCAAGGCGTCCGGGGTGGTCGAACAGCGCCTGGCGCGGGTGCACCACCGCCTCGACCAGCCCGACGCCGCCCTGCAAGGCCGCCTCGCCGCCGCCGGCCTCGATGTCGACGCGGTGCGGCTCGGCCTGTACCGCGCGACCAACGCGCTGCTGTGCACCGCGGTGCGTCTGGCGGTGCGGGGCGAAGCGGTCTTCGCCCTGATTCCCGGCACCGACGACCTGCTCGACATGGCGGTGCGCGCGGCCGAACGCCCGGAGCAGGCCGTCCCGGCCGCCATCCGGATGGCTCCCGGAGCGCCCGAAGCACCCGACGCTTTCGACGCGCCGTCCGGTACGGCACTCTCGACGCCGGCGGAGCCGGCCGCCACCGCCACCGCGACGGCCGGCACCGGCGTCCAGCCCACCGTCGCGGCGCAGCCGGTCACCGCCCAGACCCGCAAAGCCCTGGACCTGCTGGAGGACTTCGCGGCCCGCTGGCGCTCCCAGCTGTGGCAGTTCACCGGCACCGCGGAAGATGCGGCGCAGCTCAGCATGGGCCATGTCGATTTCCGCGACATGCGCACCCTGGCCTCCACCTTTCCCTGT
>JAKONS010000358.1 GCA_022701845.1 Burkholderiaceae bacterium | reverse complement strand
TCCGGGACGGTCGGCGCCGGTCGTGCGCTCGCGCCGATGGCGTCGATGGCGCCGGTGGCGCCTTCCGCGCAGACGCGGCGCTCGCCCACCGAGACGAGCAGGGCGACCCGCGACAGCGCCGGCACCGTCGGCGCGCGTTCCAGCGAGCCGAAGGCGGCGTCGCGGCGCCCGGCCGAAGCGGCGGTCGCGGCGCGGCCGGCGGAAAGCGTTCGCGCGCGGCCGCGACTCGAGCTGCAGTCGCCGGTCGACTGGTTGCAGGATCAGGTGCTGCCGCTGCGGGGGTCCGACACGATGGCGCCCCCGCCGGTCACCACCACCGCCGAGCAGCGCGCGACCGCGGCTGCGTTGTGGCGCTCCCTCAACACGACGACCGATGGCACGCCGCCGTCGGATGCCGAGGCCACGCAACGGGTGCAGGTGCTGGAAAACCAGGTCAAGACGCTGCAGGGCGCCGCCCGTGCCGCACGCGGCCGCGAGAGCGAGCTGCAGGCGCAGCTGGGCGATGCGCAACGCGAGCGCGACACGCTCCAGTGGGTGCTCTGGCCGCTGGCCGGCATCGTGTCGCTGGGCTTGATCGCGCTCGCTGCCCTGGCATTGCGCCGGCGGGGTCAGCGCGAGCCGGGTCGGTCGTCGGTGTGGTGGAAGCCCCGGCGTCAGGCCGACCGCCACCTCGACACCGGTCCGGGATATGTCGAAGGATTCGTCGACACCCAGCCGGCGCCGCTGGATTCTGCCGCCGCGGCGGACGATTTCGGCCACGGCCCGGCGGTGCTGGTGCCGCAAATGGCATCGAGCGCGATGCAGGCCGAGCCACCCGCCTCGACGCAGGATTACGGTTTCGCCGCCACCCGCGCACCGACCGAAGACGCGGTGATGCCGACGACCTCGGTCGAGGCGGCGATGCAGGCGGCGCGCGAATTGCGCCGGGGTTCGGCCAACGACCTGGCCGACGTGCAGCAGAACGCCGATTTCTTCGCCTCCCTCGGCCAGTATGAGCAGGCGATCGATCTGCTGCAGGAATACATCGCGTCCCATCCGGGCACCAGCCCGATCGCCTACCTCGACCTGCTCAAGCTGTTCCACACCCTCAGCCTGACCGACCCGTACCGCAAGCTCCGCGTCGATTTCAACGCGGTGTTCAATGCGGAAGTGCCGCCGTTCGCGTCGTTCCTGAAAACCAGCCGCGACCTTGCCAGCTATTCGGATGTGCTGGAGCGCATTTCCGATGCCTGGACCCAGCCGCATGTGCTGGACTTGATCGAGTCGCTGCTGGTGCGCCATGCGGGCGAGGGCGCGCATCCGCCGTTTCAACTGGAGGCCTATCGCGACCTGCTGCTGCTGTATGAAATCGCCAAGGTGCAGCATGGCAGCTACGACGGCGCACCGCTCACCGCACCGCCTGCGATGGCGCCACCGCCGGCACCGCCACCCGCGCCTGCTGTGTCGTCCGCGCCGCCGATCGCCGCACGCGCGCCGATGGCGAGCGCGCCGGCCACCGTGGCTGCCGCTGCGGTGTCCAGTTCCTATGGCGACATCACGCTGGATCTGCCGATCGAGCCGGCGTCGCAGTACCAGGCGATGCCGGACCTGCCGACGCTGCCCGAGATGCACAGCGGCGCGATGGCTGCCGATTTGGGCGTGCCGCTCGAATTCGGCAATGTGTCGGTACCGACCTATCCACCGTCGATGCATGACGACATCACCCGGCCCGGTTCGGAAGATCGCCAGGCCGCGTCTGGCGATCCGCACCTGATCGATTTCGACATGTTCGATGTGGCGCTGCCGCCGATCGACAAGACCCCGCCGAAGAGCTGATCGACGACCGGGTCGGGGCTTGGCGCCCTGCCCGGGAAGCACCGTCGCCGGATGTCAGCGACGCACGTGCAGCGCTTCCGGATTCAGGATGTTGGTCGACGATCCGCGGATGTAATTCACCACGTTGTCGAAAGCCGCGCCGAAATACAGCTCGTAGCTGTCCTGCTCCACATAACCGATGTGCGGTGTGCAGATGCAGTTCTCGAGCCGAAGCAGCGCATGCCCCTGCAAAGGGGGCTCGGCTTCGAATACATCGATGGCGCCCATACCCGGGCGGCCGCGATTGAGCGCTGCGATGAGGGCGTCGGCCTCCACCAGCTCGGCACGTGAGGTATTCACGAACAGCGCGGTTTGCTTCATCCGCGACAGGTCTTCCAGCGTGACGATGCCGCGCGTCTCGTCGTTCAGGCGCAGATGCACCGAGACGATGTCGCACTGCTCGAAGAATTCCTGTTTGCTCGCCGCCACCTGCAGGCCGTCGGCGAGCGCTTTTGCGCGCGACCCTTCACGCCCCCAGATGCGCACGTTCATGCCGAAAGCGCGGCCATAGCCGGCCAGCAGCTGGCCGATCTTGCCGTAGCCCCAGATGCCCAGCGTCTTGCCGCGCAGCACCGTGCCAAGCCCGAAGTTGGGCGGCATCGACGCCGACCGCAGGCCCGATTGCTGCCACGCGCCGTGCTTGAGATTGGAGATGTACTGCGGCAGGCGCCGCATGGCCGCCATGATGAGCGCCCATGTCAGCTCGGCGGGTGCCACCGGCGATCCCACCCCCTCGGCGATGGCGACGCCACGCTCTGTGCACGCGGCCACATCGATGTGCGGACCGGCCTTGCCGGTTTGCGCGATCAGCTTCAGCCGCGGGAGTTTTTCGATGAGCTGGCGGCTGATCTGCGTGCGTTCGCGAATCAGCACGATCACATCGGCATCCTTGAGGCGGACCGTCAATTGGCCTATGCCCTTCACCGTGTTGGTGAAGACCTTGGCGGAGTAGGGATCGAGGCGGGAGGCGCACGGCAGCTTGCGCACAGCATCCTGATAGTCGTCGAGAATCACGATGTTCATCACCGTGATTGTGCCTCGCCCTCACCGAGGAAGCAGGCCGAGGATGCTACGAAACATGCGGCGTACTCGGGATAGACCCAGGGAGCGCCGTCGGTACGCATATGACCAGGCCGCCACCCTCGACGGCGGGCACTTCAGTTCAAGCGCGACGGGTCGCGCTGTGCATCGCGCAGGGCTTCGCGTGCGGCCAGTCGGTCGAGCTCCGCACACACATCGGCCATGCGTCCCGAGATCACCATGCGTCCGGCGCAATGCCGCGACGCGCCATCGACAACACGCAACACACGAAGCGGCCGGGCCGACTGCACCGCGGCGGCATGGGAGGCACTGGATGGCACCACTCGAAGCGCGGACGGTGCGGCGGAACCCGGAGCGAACGGCTGTGCATTGGCCGGTGCACGGCGAGCGAAGGCGTGGCGACGCAGCCAGCCTGCCAGCGGCGCCATCCAGGAAACATTGCTGACGCCGCCGATGGCGGGCGCCTTGTCGGCAAAAGCCGGCGCATGGCGCGACGACAACGACGGAACGGAAGAAGCGGCAAATCCCATGTGAAAACTCCAGTGCGACATACATCGCGTCGGTTAGGTCACAGGCAGGATTCACGATCGAAAGCCGCAGCGCGAGGGTTGCCGGGAGGCATCGTCGAAACACGATGCCCCCAACCGAACGCCCGCCACCTGACGCTGCGGCCAGCGACTACATCAGCATGGTGTTGCGGATCAGACCGACCGCCAGACCTTCGATTTCGAAGGCTTCGTCGGGTGCGACCATGATGGTGGGGTAGTCGGGGTTCTCGGCATGCAGTTCGATGCCCTGGGGCGTGCGCTGGAACCGCTTGACGGTCACTTCTTCACCCAGCCGCGCGACCACGATCTGGCCGTTGCGTGCTTCACGGGTGGCCTGCACCGCCAACAGATCGCCGTCCATGATGCCGGCGTCGCGCATGGACATGCCGCGTACCTTCAACAGGTAGTCGGGCCGGTGCTGGAACAGGCTGCCTTCCACATGGTAGGTCTGGTCGACGTGTTCCTGCGCCAGAATCGGCGAGCCCGCAGCGACCCGGCCGACCAGCGGCAGGGCCAGTTGGGAAAGCCCGGGGATGGCCAGCATCATCTGCTGCGCCCTGCCGGCGGTGGCGCTCAGCAGGCCGGCCGGCGGATGCTTCAGGCGGATGCCACGGGAAGTACCGCTCACCAGTTCGATGGCGCCTTTGCGGGCCAGTGCCTGCAGATGCTCTTCTGCAGCGTTGGCGGACTTGAAGCCCAGTTCGTTGGCGATTTCCGCGCGGGTGGGCGGAGCGCCGGTGCGTGCGATGGCGTTCTGGATAAGTTCCAGAATCTGCTGCTGGCGCGCGGTAAGTTTGACTGCGAGGGTTGGCATGTCGATCATGGCGACTCCGATAAGCGGGCTGTCTGGATATCCAGTAGCTGTATTTTTAAACAGTTTCACACCGCTGGCAAGTGTCATCGGTTATAGCCACACGAAAAGCACATGAAAGTAGTCGTATTGGGGATGGGCGGAACCATCGCCGGCGTGGCTGACGCCTCTGCGCCGCGCGGCTATCGGGCAGGCGATGTGCCGATCGCCGCCTTGGCTAGCGGACTGGGGCTGCCGACCGGCTGCACGCTAGAGACCGAGCAAGTCGCACAGGTCGACAGCAAGGACATGGACGAAGCCCTGTGGCTCGCGCTGGCGC
>JAKONS010000302.1 GCA_022701845.1 Burkholderiaceae bacterium | reverse complement strand
AGCCGCACGGGAGAAGGCGTCAGGTCGGTCGTCGTCATGGTGGGTTGTCTCCTGGGTTCGGTACCGCGTCACTCGGCCGGACCGACGTTGAGCACGATGCTGCCAACGCCTTCGATCTCACCGTCGATGCGGTCGCCGGCCTGCACCGCGCCCACGCCTTCGGGCGTGCCGGTGAAGATCAGATCGCCCGGCACCAGGTGGTAGAACTTCGACAGGTCGGCGATCAGCTCCGGGATGTTCCAGATCAGCTTGGACAGATCGGATTTCTGCCGCACCTTCCCATTGACCGACAGGGACAGATCACCCTGGCTCAGCACCGTCTGCGGCATGGGAACGATCTCGGAGACCACCGAGGACTGCTCCACGTCCTTGCCCAGATCCCACGGGCGGCCCTTCTCGCGGGCGACGAGTTGCAGATCGCGGCGCGTCATGTCCAGGCCGCAGGCGTAGCCGTAGATCAGGGTGGGCGCATCCGCTTCGCTCACACGGAAGCCGGGCGCGCCGATGGCCAGCACCAGCTCCATCTCGTGGTGGTAGTCCCGGGTGCCAGGCGGGTAGGCCACCGTGGCGCCGGATTCGACCAGCGTGGATGGCGCCTTGGTGAAGTAGAACGGCACCTCGACCGACTTGTCGACCGGACGTCCCATCTCGACAGCGTGCGCATGGTAGTTGCGGCCGACGAAGAACAGGCGCTGGATCGGCAGACGCTCGCTGCGGCCGCGCACGGGCAGCGAATAGACGGGCGGCGGGGCCCAGAGGTAGGTGTTGGTGGTCATGGTGCTTTCCTTTGCGAATGGTGGGTGGGGTGAGGGATCAGGCGCTGGCAGTGCGCGCGCGGCGGGCCGCCGCTGCGGCATTGGCCACGCGCGCGGCGTGCTGCACCGAGGCGGACTTGCTGTGGTCGATCAGCAGCACGGCCAGCATGCCGATGACACCCGGAATAGCGATGGCGTAGAAGTTCTGCTGCAGCGGCAGTTGCAGGCCGACCAGCATGCCGATGACGATGGGCGCCAGGATGGCGCCGCCGCGGCCGATGCCCAGCGCGAAGCCCAGGCCGGTGGAGCGAATCGCCATCGGGTAGAACTGCCCGGTGTAGGCATTGGCCACGATCTGCGTGCCGATGGTCGAGGCCCCGGCCAGTGCGACCACGATGAACAGGAGTGGCTGGGGCATGGCAAGGCCCAACAGGCTGACAGCCACGGCAGCCAGCGCATACATGGCGGCCAGCACGGTCTTGATGTGGAAGCGGTCCGCCATCCAGCCACCGCCCACGGCGCCGATGATGGCGCCGACGTTGAGCACCAGCACGAAGGTCAGCGCCGAGCCGAGGCTGTAGCCGGCGCCGGCCATCAACTTGGTGAGCCAGGAGCTCAGCGCGTAGACCATGAACAGGCACATGAAGAATGCCGTCCAGAACATGACGGTGCTGAAGCCCCGGCCTTCCGCGAACAGCTGCCGCATGGGTGCGCCCCGTGCCTTGTCCTTGGCCGGGATCGTGAGCCGGTCGGAGGCCTGCGGCCGGTAGCCCGGCTCCACGCGCGCGGCGATGCGCCGCAGGTCATCGTGCCGGCCCTTGGCCAGCAAGAACGGCATGGACTCGGGCAGCGACTTCAAGACGAAGGGAATCAGCAGCAGCGGCAGCGCGGCGGCGAAGAACACCGATTGCCATCCGTAGCGCTCGATCAGCCCCTTGCCCAGCAATGCGGCCAGGATGCCGCCCACGGCGTAACCGCTGAACATCAGCGTGACCATGGTCGCGCGCACCTTCCTGGGCGCGTACTCGGTCATGTGGGCGACCACGTTGGGCATGACACCGCCGATGCCCAGACCCGCCAGGAAGCGCGATGCCGCGAACAGCATAGGGTCGCGCGTGAGGCCGGCAGCGGCCGTGAACACGCTGAACAGCGTGATGCAGACAACGATGGACCAGCGCCGGCCGATGCGGTCCGCCAGGGTGCTCAGGAAGATGGCACCGAAGGCCATGCCAAACAGTGCGGCGCTGACCATGAATCCGGCTTGCGTCGGCTCCACACCCAAGTCCTTCATGAGGGAGGGCAGTGCGATGCCGACCACGGCCAGGTCGTAGCCGTCGAAGATGATGATCAGTGCGCACCAGAACAGCACGAGGCCGTGGAAGCGGTTGAAGCGGGCATCGTCCGCAAGTTGATGAACGTCGATCTGACGCATGGTGTTTGTCTCCGTGATTTTTTTGATGGGGGTTGCGCCGTTGGCGCTCTGGTCAGAGCTTGGTCATCGGCGTCGCCAGGTCGGCCAATCGTTGGGCATCGACAGGTTTGCGCTGCTCGATCAGCCGTCGGGCAAATCGCAGGTCGCGCGCCGCGTTGGGTCCGATGGCGGCCTGCACCACGTCGCCGGCCAGATAGAACAGCACGAAACTGCCGCTCGCCGCATCGCCGCGTTGCACCACGCGGTGCGCCGACGTGGGCACGCCATAGATCTGCAGGTTCATGCCGTACTGGTCGGACCAGAACCAGGGCAGTGGCTGGTAGTCCACCGCATGACCCAAGGCCGAGCGTGCGGCGGCAATGCCCTGCTCCTGCGCGTTCTGCCACGACTCCAGCCGCATCCGGCGCCCGGCCCAGGGGTTGGGTGCCACGGCCACGTCGCCGGCGGCCAGGATGTCAGGGTCGGAGGTGCGGCATTGCGCATCCACCAGCACGCCGCCTTCGCACTCCAGGCCCGCCTCGCGCGCCAGTTCGTCGTTGGGCACCAGGCCGATTCCCAGCACGATGGCGTCGCAACGCAGCACGCTGCCATCGGCAAGCAGAACGTCCGAGCGACCATCGGCCGTCCTGCCGAACCCGTCGACGCCGGCACCCAGCAGCACGCGCGTGCCCTGGGCACGGTGCAACGCCAGCAGGTGTTCGGAGATCTCGGCGGGCACCGTGCGCTCGCACAACCGGCTCTGGGTTTCGACCACGACGACGTCGGCGCCCTGCTGGCGCGCCGTGGCCGCCACCTCCAGGCCGATCCACCCTCCCCCCACAACCACCACACTGCGGCCCGTGCCCAAGGCCGGAGCCAACGCCTGCGCGTCTTCGATGGTGCGCAGGGTGTGCAGCGGCACCTGGTCGGCGCCTGGCAACGCAAGCCGACGGGCGCGCCCTCCGGTGCACAGGATCAGCTTGTCATAGGCCAACGCCTCGCCGTCGGACAGCAACACCTGCTTCGCAACGCGATCGATACGGCGCACTGGCGCGCCGGGCCGCCAATCCAGACCGAGGGCTTCGAACGCTTCCGCCTTCATCAGACGCGTGGTCTCTGGCAGGGCCGCGCCGGAAAGCACGGCCTTGGACAGTGGGGGCCGCTCGTGCGGCGGGTGCGCCTCGTCACCGATCAGCACCACTCGGCCCGTGAAGCCTTCGCTGCGCAACGTTCGCGCAGCCCAGCCACCGGCCTGGCCGGCGCCGATGATCACGACGGTCTGGATCGGGCGGTCGGCCGGGCCACCATTTGGCAATGCGGCAGCCGCGACTTCATGTCGCTCAGCGGTCATTAGGGT
>JAKONS010000299.1 GCA_022701845.1 Burkholderiaceae bacterium | reverse complement strand
CTGCTGCACCCGATCGCGGTGTCGCTGGCCGAGCGGGCCTGGGTGCCGGCGGGTGCCGGCGGCGAAGGCGGCACGCTGGAGGCGGCGCATCTGGCCGCCTTCGTGGCCACCGCGGTGCCGCTGTCGTTCCTGCTGGCCGAACTCTCCTACCGCTTCGTCGAGACGCCGTTCCTGCGCTGGCGGCGGCGCTTCGGCTCGCACCCGGTGGAAGGCCGCGGCTAGGCGCGCGCGCCGGGGCGCCTCGGCTCAGTATGGCGGCGCCTTGCGGGCGCGCTGCGCGCGGGCGGCTTCGGTCCACCAGGCCAGGTCGTCGGCGAAACGGCCGAACGACTTGTCGAGCGACTCGCCGGCGCTGCCGGTGGGTCGGCCGGCCTCGTCCAGCGTCTGGCCGATCGGGCCGACCGCCAGGGTGCTGCTGATCGGCACCATGCCCATCTCCGACAGGATGCCGTGCCAGGCCACGCCGGCCCGCACGCCGGAGAAGCGCCCGGCCGAATAGCTGGCGATGGCGGCGGGGCGCCAGTACCACTCCTCCAGGAAATGGTCGGTGAGGTTCTTCAGGCCGGGCTGCGGCCCCCAGTTGTATTCGCCGGTGACGAACACGAAGGCGTCGGCGGCGCGGATCTTGCCGGCCAGGGTTTCCATCGCCTCGGGCGCCTGGCCCTGGGGATGCTCCTTGTACATGCGGTCGAGCATCGGCAGGCCGATCGCCTTCGCGTCGATCAGCTCCGGCTCGGCGCCGCGGGCGCGCAGGCGCTCGACCAGGTAGTCGGCCAGCCGGATGCCGAGGCGGTCGGCGCGGTAGGAACCGTAGAGAACGAGGATCTTGTCGGCCATGGGAACACTCCTGAAGGGGGGCGGGTGGGGCAAAGGCGCCGAGCCTAGCGCCGCCTCCGCCGCCCGCCGGTTCCCCGCTGTTACCGCGCGGGGCCGAGCAGCGCGCCGCGGGCGGCGGGCGAGGGGAACACGCAGGCCACGTCGTGGGCGCAGCCGGGCACCACGATCAGCGGTCGCGGCCGGTTCGGCGACAGCATGGCGCGGTCGTAGGCCGCATAGGCCTGGGCGCGCTGCAGCCGGAACGGGCCCTGCGCCCGGGCGGCACAGGATTTGTCGAGGATGCGGTAGTAGGCGCCGGGCCGGTCGGCGTCGTCGAGCGCGCCGGCCATGTAGGTGATGTCGGCCGCGGCATAGCGGGCGCGCGCCTCGGCGGCGCTGCGGCCCAGCGCTGCGGGCAGGTCGGCGGTGCCGTATTTCCAGCGGTCAAGGTCGGGGCAGGCGTCGGCGTCCGCCGCCGGCGACGCGGGCGGGGTGGGCGGCGCAGGAAAAGGGTCGAAGTACAGCCAGGTGCCCGGGTCCGACACCAGGTAGCGCAGCACCGGGCCGGGCGACGGCGGCCGGGCGAAACCGATCGCGTGCTGCACCATCTGCGCCCCGGCCGAGAAGCCGGCGACGGTGATGCCGCGCAGGGCCGGCCAGCGCCGGGCGACGTCGGCGACCACCGCGTCGAGCACGGCGAACGAGGTCGGCTGCGCGAAGTTGGCGGCCCGCCCGCCCTCGATCCAGGAGGCGCAGGTCCAGAGCAGGTCGCCCTCCTGCGCGGCCGGCGTGCCGGGCGCGCTGCAGGACGCGGCCCGGTCGGCGGACACCTGGAACACCGGCGCGATCACCAGCACGTCGTTCGACGCGCCGGCCAGCCGCACCGCCGCCAGGGTGGCGTCGAAGGTGCGGTCGGCATCGCGCGGATGGCCGTGCAGCGCGACCACGGCGCGGCCGGGCGTGGCGCCGTCGGGCAGCGACGCGTAGTAGTGCAGCGTGCCGCCGCCGTCGGGCAGGGTCAGCGCCTGGTAGCAGGCAGGCGATGCCTGCTGGCGGCAGCCGTCGGCATCCGCCGCCCACGCCGGGCTCGCGGCGACGAGGGCCGCCATGGCGAAGCCCAGCGCCCGGCGCAGCATCTTCGAGGCCCCGGGCTGCACCGGCCGGTTCACGGCGGCGGCCATCAGTCGAGCCACCGCACGAAGTCGTCGCTGGCGACACGCGGCGGCTGGAAGGCGTTGACCGGGTCTTCGGTGTCGGCATAGCCGAGCGCCATGCCGCACACCAGCGTCTCGTCGGGGCCGATGCCCGCCAGCGGCCGGATCACGTCGACATAGCGGTTCCACGCCGCCTGCGGGCAGGTGTGCAGGCCCCGGGCGCGGGCGGCCAGCATCAGGTTCTGCAGGAACATGCCGTAGTCGAGCAGCGAGCCGCGGGCCAGGATGCGGTCGATGGTGAAGATCAGCCCGACCGGCGCGTCGAAGAAGCGGAAGTTGCGCACATGCTGGGCCTGCATGCGTTCCTTGTCGCCCTTCTCGATGCCGAGCAGGCCGTACAGGCCCCAGCCGGTCTGCCGGCGCCGCGCCAGGTAGGGCTCGGTCCAGGTGGTGGGGTAGTAGTCGTAGTCGGCGACATGGCGGGCGGCTTCGGCGGGATCGGTGGCGGATGCCTGGTCGGCCGCGCTCACCTGCTCGACCACCGCCGCCAGGGCGGCGCCGCGCAGCACCGTCACCTTCCAGGGCTGGGTGTTGCTGCCGGAGCCGGCCCAACGCGCCAGTTCGAGCAGCTCGGCGATCAGCGCGGCATCGACCGGGGTGGGCAGAAAGGCGCGCACCGAACGGCGGCTGCGGATGGCGTCGTCGACGGCGGGGGTGGCGCGGTGTTCGAGGGGCGAAGTCATGGCGGGTGGGTCTTCCGTTCTCCGGTGCTTCCGTGTTCGCCGCGGCGGGTGCGTCCGCCCGGCGTGCAGCCGCGAGGATAGCCACCCCGGCCGGCCGCGCACGGCGCTGCGGCATGCGCCGGTAAAATCGCCGGCTTCTCAGCCTCTGGATGAACACCATGACCCGCTGGATCGC
>JAKONS010000231.1 GCA_022701845.1 Burkholderiaceae bacterium | reverse complement strand
TACGACATCGCCACCATGCCGTACATCGTGGCGAAGGCCGCATCTTTCGCATCGCGCCCGTTGCCTACACGCACCATCGCTTCGACCGGTGCCAGTTCGGTCGGGTCGAACATCACCCAGCGATTGCCCAGCCAGGCTTCGAAGGTGGCGTGGAAATCCTGCGGCGGCTCGACGAATCGCACATAACCCACTACCAACCGTGCCGGAATATTGAGCGCGCGGCAGAAGGTGATCGCCAAATGGGAAAAATCGCGGCACACGCCGGCGCGTTGCAGGTAGACGTCCTGTGCGCTGGTGGTCGGCGTGCTGACACCGATCTGGTAGGCGATGTTTTCCCGGATCCAGTCGCAGATATGCCGCACCCGCCGATAGCCTGGCGGTACCCGACCGAACAGGTGCTGCGCGGCGCGGCTCATCATGTCCGACTGGCAGTAGCGGGTCGGCAGCAGATAGTGCAGCACCTCGTTGGGCAGTTCGGTGATCGGCGATTCCTGCGCCGATTCGTCTGGAGGAAGGCGCCGCAGTTCGACCTGTGCGTCGTACCGGACATTCAGGATTCCAAAAGTGCCGTCGCAACGGAAAAAACGATTGCCGTTGTTGGGGTCCTCGAACTCTCGCACTTCCATGCCCGGCGTCACCACCAGCGATTCCTGAAGAATGCGTTGGTCGTCACGCCGCGACGCCTGGATGTTGAAGCAGAAGTGCGTATCGGCGTAGATCTGGTATTCGAGGTCGCAGCGCAGGTTGGTAATGCTGTTCACAAGGGCCAAGTCGAAAGATCGAAAAAAAGCCGCGACTCGCGCGGCTTGGGCTGGGAAAAAGAAAATGCCTGCTTATGCAGTGGCGGGCTTGCGAGTTGACTGGAGCCGACGCGCGACGCCTGCCGCCGCACTCACCACCGCATCGGCGGCGCGCTGACCGCGGCGCCGTGTGGGCGGAACGCCATCTTCCCACCAACTGTTGGCGGTGGTGGCCATAACCTTGGTGGCGTACCAAAGCGGTGTGTACATCGGCACCACGGCGGGTGCCGCGGAATCGACGGAATTGCTGCGTAGGGTGAAGCCGAGCGAAAGTGTTTGAGAGGCCTGTACTGTCATCGCCGGGCCGCCCTCAGTCGATCGCCTTGCGAACCGCGCCCACGCCGAGGGCCGCCAGCACCACGAACACGATGGCCACCAGCAGGAATAGACCGAAAAGAATCTTGGCGATGCCGGCAGAACCTGCCGCTACGCCGGTGAATCCCAGCGCGCCGGCGATGAGCGAAATGATGGCAAAAATAATCGCGTACTTGAGCATGAAAGTTCTCCTGGGACCGGAGTTGCGACCTGCTTTCCGGCGATGGACGCAATGTAGATAACGGGTCAAAACGGACGGGTCGGGCGCCCGCGCTTTGACCTGTAGGACGACGCCGAGCAGCCTGCAGCATGCCTGCCGCAGGGGTGCCACTGCCGCTAGCATCGGGCGCGTCCCCTCGTCCAGACTCTACGGAACCACACCTCATGAAGCTCTATTTCAGCCCCGGCGCCTGCTCGCTCTCGCCCCATATCGTCCTGCACGAAGCCGGCATCGCCCACGAAGCCATCGCAGCGCCGACCAAGACCCATCGCCTGCCGGACGGAGCCGACTACTACGCCGTCAATCCGCTGGGCTATGTACCGCTGCTCGAGCTCGACGACGGCGTTCGGCTGCGGGAAGCGGCGGTCATCGTGCAGTACATCGCCGACCTGGCGCCGGCCAAGAACCTGATCCCCGCTGCCGGCACCCTGGCACGCTACCGGGTGCTGGAGTGGCTGAATTTCATCGCCACCGAACTGCACAAGAGCTTCGGTCCGCTGTTCGACTCCAAGACGCCGGCCGACTACAAGGCGGCGATGCGCCTCAAGCTGAAGTCGCGCCTGACCTGGGTGGACAGCCAGCTCGAAGGCCGCGACTACCTCGGCGGCGAACACTTCGGCGTGGCGGATGCCTACCTGTTCACCGTACTGAACTGGGCACAGCGGGTGGAAGTCGACATCGCCAGCCTGTCGCGCATCCAGGCCTTCCATCAGCGCGTCGCCGCCCGTCCGGCGGTCAAGGCCGCATTGGCGATGGAGCAGAAGCAGCAACAGCAGCAGGAACAGCAGCAACAGCAACAGCAGTAACCGCGGGAGCGGCAGCCCTCACGCGCTGCCCCCCATCGGCACGGCCGACGGCGAGTACGGCGCGGTCGCGCCGGCGTCGCTCGGCAGATAGCGCAGCTGGTGGTCGTGCCAGCGCGCCACCGTGCTGCGGTGGGCGATGCTGACGATCGCGGCGTCGGGCAGGCGCTCGCGCACCAGGGCGTACATCGCCGCTTCCGATTCCTCGTCCAGCGCGGAGGTGGCCTCGTCCAGGAACAGGTAGTCGGGCTTCTGCAGGATGGCGCGGCCGAAAGCCAGCCGCTGCTGCTCGCCCGGCGACAGTCGCAGCGACCAGTTGTCCACCTGGTCGAGCCGCTCGGCCAGGGCGCCCAGCCGGCAGTCGTGCAGCAGCCGACGCAGCTCGGCCGGGTCGCGGGTCGCTGCGGGCTCAGGATAGTTCAGCACCTCGGCCAGGCTGCCGCTCGGCAGATAGCTTTTCTGCGGCAAGAACATCAGCCGCTTGCCGGCCGGGTGTTCGACACGTCCACCGCCATAGGGCCAGATGCCCGCCAGCGCGCGGAACAACACGCTCTTGCCCGAACCAGAAGGACCGGACACCAGCCAGCGCTCGCCCGGCTTCACCGTCAGGTCGACCGGGGTGGTGAGCGGCGCATCGCTGCTTCGGCCGGGTGCGCTCAGCACCAGGCCACGAGCACGCACGGCGCCCACGGCATCGGACGCGGCATCGCCGTCGGCTACCGCGATGCCGCGCGCGCCGTCGCGCGCCGCCTCGTCGCGCTCCGCTCCCAGGATCGCCTGCTCCAGGTCGATCAGCCGGTTCACCGAGGCCTGCCAGTTGACCAGGCTGGCATAGCTGTCGACGAACCACGACAGCGCGCCCTGCACTTGGCCGAAGGCCGAGTTGATCTGCATCAGCCCGCCCAGGGTGAGCTGGCCCGAGAAATAACGCGGCGCGGCCACGATCAGCGGGAACACGATGGCGATCTGGCCGTAGCCCGAGTTGACGAACACCAGCCTGCGCATGTATTTCACCAGCCCGTGCCAGTTCTCGCGGATCAGCTCGAAGCGGGCGCGCAGCTGCGCGCCTTCGGATCTTTCGCCGTGGTACAGCGCCACGCCCTCGGCGTTCTCGCGCAGCCGCACCAGGCCGTAGCGGAATCCGGCCTCGGTCTGCTCCTGGCGGAAATACAGCCCGATCAGCGGCTTGCCGACCTTGTGGGTGATCCAGGAGCCGACCGCCGCGTAGAGCAGCGCGGTCCACACCATGTAGCCGGGGATGGTGATCGCCTGGCCGCCGAGCGCGAACGAGAGCGGCCCGGAAATCGTCCACAGGATCGCCACGAAGGACACCAGGGTGACCACCGAATTCAGCAGCCCGAGCGACAGCGTCAGGCTGTCGCTGGTGAGGCTGCGGATGTCTTCGGAGATCCGCTGGTCCGGGTTGTCGGCCCGGCCGCCCTGCTCGATGCGGTAATAAGCCTGGTGCGCCAGCCAGCGGTCGAGGAAACGGCCGGTCATCCAGGTACGCCAGCGCATCTCCAGCCGCATGGTGGCAAATTGCTTGAGCACCGCCACCACGATGAACACCGCGGCGATCGCGCAGAACTGCGCCAGGGCGGTCTTGAAGGCCGGGAAGTCGCGCGATTCGAGGGTGTTGTAGAAGACCCGGTTCCAGTTGGTGATCC
>JAKONS010000225.1 GCA_022701845.1 Burkholderiaceae bacterium | reverse complement strand
TGGGGCAGCGACGGCCGCCCGGGCGCCGATGCGGCCGCGCTCGACGGGGTGAAGGTGTTCAACCCGCAGGGCCTGCCGATCGGCTTCATCCACCTGCCCGAGCGCTGCGCCAACCTGGCCTTCGGCGGCCCGAAGAACAACCGCCTGTTCATGGCCGCCTGCCACTCGCTCTACGCGATCACCGTGGGTGTGCGCGGCGCGGTCTGACGACCCGCCGCCCTAGGCCGGCACCGGCCACACCTGGCCGCCGCCCACCGCGAACAGCCGGCGGCCCGGCTCCGGCGCCAGCACATGGGTGCCGGTGAAACCGCCGAAGGCCGGCAGCAAGGTCAGCCCGGCACCGCTGCTGAAGCAGGGCAGCCGCAGCGCGTCGCGGCCCGGTCCGCGCAGGCGCACCGCCGGGTGCACATGGCCGGCCAGCACATGGCGGCCGGCCTGCAGCTGCGGATGGTGGCAGCAGGCGAACGGGCCGATCGGCCAGGGCTCGTCGACGATGTCGATGCCGAGCGAGGCCGGCGGGTCCCCGGCATGGCTGTCGTGGTTGCCGCGCACCAGCACGATGTCGAGCGTGGGATGCGCGCCGCGCCAGTCGGCCAGGCCGCCCAGCACCGTCGGCGTGTGCGATTCGGCGGCATGCAGGAAGTCGCCCAGGATCACCAGCCGGCGCGCCGCATGGCGCTGCACCAGGGCGCCGAGCCGTGCCAGGTTCGACTGGGTGGTGCCCGAGGGCACCGGCAGCCCGCGCGCCCGGAACACCGCCGCCTTGCCCAGATGCAGGTCGGCCACGAAGAGGGTGCCGCCCGCGGGCCACCAGAGGGCCGGGTCGGACAGGAGCTGCAGCGTTTCGCCGGCGATGGACAGTGTCGACATGAGCCGCCGATTAGGCCAGCGGCCGAATAAACCCACGGCGCGGGCTGGCTTGGCACCCGACGGGCACCTACCATCGCGGCCATGAAAAAAGCGATCCTGATCCCGGGCAACGGCGGCGGCTCCACGCACGAAGGCTGGTTCCCGTACGTGGCCGAGGCCCTGCGGCAACGCGGCTGCGAGGTGGTCTCGCCCGGCACCTGGCCCGACCCGGTGCTGGCCCGGGCGCGGTACTGGCTGCCCTACCTGGAGCAGCTCGGCACCGACGAGAACACCATCCTGGTCGGCTTCTCCTCGGGCGCCATCGCCGCCCTGCGCCATGCCGAGAAGCACCGGGTGCTGGGCACGGTGCTGGTGGCCGGCTACCACACCACGCTGGGCATCCACGAAGAGGAGATCAGCGGCTATTTCGACACCCCCTGGGAATGGGACCGCATCCGCGAGAACCAGCGCTGGGTGGTGCAGCTGAACTCGCCGAGCGACCCGTACATCCCGCTGGAAGAGGCGCATTTCCTGCACCGCCAGCTGCAGAGCGACTACCACGAGGTGCCCAACCGCGGCCACTTCTATCCGATGACCGAATTCCCGGAACTGGTCGCGGCGCTGCAGCCCTACCTGTGAAGACCGGCCGGCCTCAGCCGGGCCGGCGCAGCAGGGATTCGCGGAACGACAGGATGTGCGCCTTCACCGCCTCGGCCGCGGCGTCGGCGTCGCGGGCCTGCAGCGCCGCCAGGATGGCGCGGTGCTCGACCATGACTTCCTCCACATGGCCGGTGGTGGACAGCGAGATGGCCCAGAAACGCTGCGCCCGCGCATGCAGCACGTCGAGGATGTCCTGCAGGATCGCGTTGCGCGAGGCGCGCGCGATCAGCTCGTGGAAGCGCCGGTCAGCGTTGGTCAGCGCGACCCCCTGCTGGCCGGCGGCGGCGCGCTCGAACTCGGCCGAGATGCCGGCGAGCTCGCGCAGCTCGGCATCGGTGATGGCGGCCGCGGCCAGCCGCAGGCAGAGCACCTCGTTGGCCAGCCGCACATCGATCAGCTCGATCGCATCGTGGATCGACAGCGGCGCCGCCATGGCGCCCTTGCGCGGAATGATCTGCACCAGCCCCTCGGCCGAGAGGCGGTGCAGGGCCTGGTTGATCGGCGTGCGGCCCAGGTCGAAGCGCTCCATCACCTGCGCCGTGTTGAGGTATTCGCCGGGCTTGTAGGCCAGCGTCACCAGGGCGTCCTTCAGACGGCTGTAGGCCACCTCGTTGAGCGAGGGAGCCGACTCGCCGGAGCGCGAGGCGCGGCGGCGGCCGGTGGCGGAATCGGGGGTGGGCATGAACGGGAAATGAGAGACAGGTGCGGGCGGCGCGCGGGCTGCGGCCGCGCCGCATCCTAACGCCATCGGGTCGGGAAAACACTGGCATGAAATTCGCTTGGAATCATGGTGAAATTTCACTGTAATTTCTCAACGCACCGATTCGGAGCTTTCGACGCCATGCCCCTGACCTTCACCCTTCCCCGCGAACCGGCGCACCTCCCGGTACAGATCGACGTCGACCGGCTGGTGATCGCCGGCTGGGCCGGCCGCGACCTGCACGCCATCGAGCACCACATCGGTGAACTGGAAGCCATCGGGGTGCCGCGCCCGTCGAGCGTTCCGCTGTTCTACCGGGTGGCCCGCAACCAGATCACCCAGGCCACGCAGGTCGAGGTGGTGGGCGCGGAAACCTCGGGCGAGGTCGAGCCGCTGCTGTTCTTCCACGCCGGCGAGATGTTCGTGTCGGTGGGCTCCGACCACACCGACCGCCGCCTGGAGACCCACAGCGTGGCGCTGTCGAAGCAGGCCTGCGTGAAGCCGGTCGCCACCGCCGCCTGGCGCATGTCCGATGTGGCCGACCACTGGGACGAGCTGACGCTGCGCTCCTGGATCGAGGAAGGCGGCCGATGGGTGCCCTACCAGGAGGGACGGCTGTCGGCGCTGCTGGCACCGGCCGACCTGCTGGCCCGGCTGGCCGAAGGCGAGCCGGCGCCCGCCGAAGGCTTCGCCATGACCTGCGGCACGGTGCCGGTGATCGGCGGCATCCGCCCCGCGCAACGTTTCCGCATGGAGCTGGCCGACGAACGCGACGGCCAGCGCATCACCCACGAATACCTCGCCACCGTACTGCCGGTGGTCGCCTGATCATGAACACCGAGACCCAGACCCAAGCCCGGCCCCTGCAGGGCATGCTTTTCGTGGCCGCCGACGTGGCCGCCGCCGACGATGCCGATTTCAACGACTGGTACGACCACGAACACGTCGAGGAGCGCGCCCGCATTCCCGGCTTCGTGTCGGCGGCGCGCTACGAGTCGGTCGAGGGCGGGCGCCGCTACCTCGGGCTCTACCGCACCGAGTCGCTGGGCGCCTTCACCACCCCCGCCTACCGCGCGGCCTTCGGGCGGCAGACGCCGTGGTCGGTCGCCAACCTGGACCGCATGCTCGACCCGATGCGGCGCGTCTGCGCCGTCACGCCGCTGGCCGGCCAGGGCAGCGGCAGCCGGGTGGCGGTGCTGACGCTGGCCGGCGACGTCGCCGCGGCGACGCTGCAGGACACGGTGCGCAGCCTCGCGGCGATCCCCGGCTTCGTGCGCTGCTACCTGCTGGAACCCGACGCCACGCTGAGCACCCCGCTGCCGAAGGAATCGACCACCGACCGCCGCCTGCAGCCGCTGCTGGTGATCGAGAGCGGCAACGCCTCCGCCGATGCCGCCGCCGTCGAGGCCGCGCACCGGGCGCTGCCGTGCGAGGCCGGCGCCACCGCCCGCTATGCGCTGCGCTGGAAGCTCCACGCCAGCGAACTGGCCGCCTGAGCGGCTTTCCGGTCCGTCGCCCCTACGTCCCCAACCCCGTCACCCTCCTCACCATCCCATCACCATGACCGCACTTCAAACCCCCCGCATGGGCCGGCTGGCCGCGGCCAGCTCGGTCGGCACCATCCTCGAGTGGTACGACTTCACCATCTACAACCTGATGGCGGCGCTGGTCTTCAACGCGGTGTTCTTTCCCAGCTTCGACCCGCTGACCGGCACCATCCTGGCCTTCTCGACCTATGCCGTGGGCTATGTCTCGCGGCCCTTCGGCGGCTTCGTCTTCGGCCACCTGGGCGACAAGCTGGGCCGCCGCGCGGTGCTGGTCGCCACGCTGGTGATGATGGGCGTGGCCACCGGCATCATCGGCCTGCTGCCGGGCTATGCGTCGTGGGGCATCTGGAGCCCGATCCTGCTGGTGTCGCTGCGCTTCCTGCAGGGCGCGGCCATCGGCGGCGAGTGGGCCGGCGCGGTGCTGCTGTCGATGGAGCACGGCTCGCAGGACCAGCGCGGGCGCAACGGCTCGTTCGCCCAGGTGGGGCCGTCGGGCGGCGTGCTGCTGGGCACCGGTTTCATCACCCTGCTGACCATGACCATGAGCGCCGACGACTTCCAGTCGTGGGGCTGGCGCATTCCCTTCCTGGCCAGCGCGGTGATCGTGGCCTTCGGCCTGTGGCTGCGCCGCGGCGTGAGCGAGACCCCGGTCTTCACCGAGCTGCAGTCGCACCATGCGCTGGCCGAGACGCCGCTCAAGGAGGTCTTCACCAGCCACTGGCGCCGCCTGCTGATCGCCGGCGGCTCGCGCATCGGCTCCGACGTGCTGTACGCGCTGGTGGTGGTGTTCACCCTGACCTACGTGACCACCGTGCTGAAGCTGCCGCGGCCGGTGGCGCTCACCGCCACCATGATCGGCGCCTTCGGCAACGCGCTCACCGTGCCGTTCTTCGGCGCGCTGTCCGACCGCGTCGGCCGCCGGCCGGTCTACATCGCCGGCGCGCTGCTGGCGATCGTCTGGTCCTTCGTCTTCTTCGTGCTGATGGACACCGCCAGCCCGGTGGCGATCGCCATCGCGGTGGTGGTCGGCCTGCAGATCCACGCGATGATGTTCGGCCCGCAGGCCGCCTTCGTCACCGAGCAGTTCCCCAACCGGGTGCGCTATGCCGGTGCTTCGCTGGCCTATACCCTGGCCGGCATCGTGGGCGGCGGGTTCGCACCGCTGATCATCACGACACTGTTCAAATCGACCGGCAGCACGCTGTGGATCTCGGGGTATGTCAGCGTCGCGCTGTGCCTGACCCTGGTCGCGCTGCTGGCCGCCCGCGAGACCGCCCGCAAACCCCTGGAAGCCTGACACCCATGACACCGTCGACCCTGCCCATCGTCCAGTTCATCGCCACCGGCGGCACGATCGCCATGAAGATCGACCCGGCCACCGGAGGCGTGGTGCCCGCGATCTCCGGCGACGACCTGATGCAGACGGTGCCCGAGGCCGCGCGCCACGCCACCATCGAGGTCCTCAACTTCTCGCAGATGTCGGCCAACTATGTGGACGCCGGCTGGTGGACCCGCCTGAGCGCCGCCGTCGATGCGGCGCTGGCCCGGCCCGAGGTGGCCGGCGTGGTCATCGCCCACGGCACCGACACCATGGAAGAGACCGCCTGGTGGCTCGACCTGACGGTGGCGTCGGACAAGCCGGTGGTCCTGATCGGCGCCCAGCGCAACGCCTCCTCGCGCGACTTCGACGGCCCGCGCAACCTGCTCAACGCGATCCGCATCGCCACCGCACCGGACGCGCGCGGCCGCGGCGTGATGCTGGCGATGAACAACCAGATCCATGCCGCGCGCAGCGTCACCAAGACGCACACCGGCGATGTGGAGACCTTCAAGTCCGGCGACTTCGGTCTGCTCGGCGCGGTCTGGGACGACCGGGTGCTGTTCTCGCGCCAGCCCCTGCGCCGCCAGCACCTGCCGATCGGTGCGGCCGCGATGCCGCGGGTGGACATCGTCGCGATGTACGGCGGCGCCGACGGCGACCTGCTGCGCTACGCGGTCGACCAGGGCGCCGGCGGCATCGTGGTGCAGGCGGTGGGCATGGGCAACATGAACGTGTCGCTGTACGAGGCGGTGCGCTACGCGCTGTCGCGGGAGGTGCCGGTGGTCGTCGCCAGCCGCGTGCCCAACGGCCGCACCATGCCGGTCTACGGCTTCGTCGGCGGCGGCAAGACCACCTTCGACGCCGGCGCGGTGATGTCCGGCGACCTGAGCCCGCAGAAGGCGCGGCTGCTGCTGATGCTGCTGGTGCACCGCGGGGTGAAGGGGCAGGCGGCGCTGCAGGCCGCGTTCGACATCTGAGGCGCCGCGCGCCTCACAGCAGCGGCAGCGGCCGCGACGGCTTGCGCTCGCGGCGCGGCTTGCGCGGCTCGCCTCTCTCGCCTTTCTCGCCTTTTTCCACCGGCGTCAGCGAGAAATCCAGGTCGCGCCGGATCGCCACCGCGGCGGCCTGCTCCTCGGCGGTGGGCGGCTCCGGCGGCCGGGCGCGGGGCGGGCCGTGGCGGGGGCGGCGCTCCTGCTTCTCTGCGGCCTTTTCGGCATCCGGCGCACGGCCGTCGGCGGCGTCCTCGAGCTGCAGCACCATGCGCGCGATGCGGTCGGCCAGGTTCTCGTTGGTGAGCTTCTCGCGGAACATCTCGATCATCAACGGGAAGGCGAACGGGCTCGGCCGCTCCAGGTGCTTGATCACCAGCGTCTGGGTCTCCATGCGGCGCAGGCTGCCGAACAGCTGGGCGATGTCGAGCTCCTGGCTCAGCACCTCCTCGTCGGCCTGCAGCAGCAGCATGTTCTGGTCGTCGTACTTCTGGAACACCTCGAAGAACAGCTGCGACGAGGCCTGCAGCTGCCGGTTGCTGCGGCGCTCGCCCGGATGGCTCTGGAAGATCAGGCCCGACACCCGCGCGATCTCGCGAAAGCGCCGGCGCGACATCTCGGTGGCGTTGAGGCTGGCCAGCACGTCGTCGAGCAATGCGGCGCGGCCGTTCTCGGCTTCCAGCCGCATCAGGTCGGGCAGCAGCGCCGCCCAGTCGCGCGGGGTAGCGCTGATCAGCTCCAGGCCGTAGTCGTTGATGGCGATCGAGAAGGTGCCCGGCTCGTGCTGCGCCGCGCGCCAGGCGAACAGGCTGGCCAGCCCGATGTGGGCATGGCGGCCGGCGAAGGGATAGAGGAACAGGTGCCAGCCCTCGCGGGTGCGCAGGGTTTCGGCCAGCAGGGTGCCGGGCGTGGGCAGGGCCGACCAGCGCTGCTGCACCTCCAGCAGCGGCCGCACGTTCTTGAGTTCCGGCGACTCGAACCGGTTCTCCTCGGCCAGCGCCATCTGCTCGACCAGCGACCCGGCCAGCACGCTCGAGATCGCCATGCGGGAGCCGTTCCAGCGCGGCACCGTCGGCCGGCCGGTGGTGGCGCGGGTGACATAGGCGGTCATCTGCTCGATCTTCACCAGCTCCAGCACCCGGCCGGCGAAGAGGAAGCATTCGCCGGGCTGCAGCCGCGTCAGGAAGCTTTCTTCCATGGTGCCGAGGCGGGCGCCGTTCTTGATCTGCACCACCATCGACGCGTCGCTGACGATGGTGCCGATGTTGCTGCGATGCCGGCGCGCCAGGCGCTTGTCGGTCAGGCGCCAGATGCCGTGCTCGTCGGGCGACACCCGGTGGTAGTCGGGGTAGGCGGCCAGCGACGGGCCGCCGCGCGAGACGAAATCCAGGCACCAGTCCC
>JAKONS010000224.1 GCA_022701845.1 Burkholderiaceae bacterium | reverse complement strand
CAGGAGATCGTGCACTCGACGGTCGAGATCCAGCGTTGTGGCGAACCTGTCAGGGAATGAAGAAAGCCTCAAGCGGATGGATCCGCTTGAGGCTTTCTGGCCTTTGAAATGACTTCGAAGGCTGTGTTGGTGGCTCTTCACGGATTCGAACCGCGGACCTGTGGATTATGATTCCATCGCTCTAACCGACTGAGCTAAAGCGCCAAGCCTCGAATTATAGCTCGAAATATTTCGTCAGCTAGTCGACTTTCGGCGTTTCGGCGGCGCCGGCGCCACAGAAGGCGGTGGCACCACCGCACTGCCCAGCCATGCCGAAACCCCTCCGGCATCGCGCTGCACCAGCCGGGCGGTGGTGTCGGCAGCGGGCAGATCCAACGCCAGCCGCAGCAGCCGCCGGTCACGCGCCACCAGGGCGGTGGCTTTCGTTTCGGCACCCAGATACAGCGCCAGATCCTCCAGCTTCGCCAGCCGCCAGGCCTCGCCGTCGGGCGTCTCGATGCCCAGCCATTCGTCGCCGGCCGCGAAACCGGCGCGCTCGGCAGCGCCGCCGCGCAGCACCACCTTGGTTTGAATAGTGGCGCCGGTTTCCACCACCCGCAGCCCGAGCCGCTGGGCGGGCTGGGACGGGTCGGCGGCGGTGTCGACGCCGTGCGCGGCCAGCAGTTCGGTCACCGGCAGTTCGCCGGTGCCGTGCACCCAGGCGGCGATTTCCGCCTCGAAACCGCGGCCGGCCTGGTCGGCCAGCACGGCGGCGACGTCGGCTTCGGTCATCGGGCCGGCGGCGCAGCGCTGCCACAGGGTGCGCATGGTGTCGTCGAGCGAGCCCTTGGCTTCGCGGCGCAGGGTGAGGTCGAAGCACAGGGCGATCAGTGCGCCCTTGGTGTAGTAGCTGATGGTGGCGTTGGCGGTGTTCTCGTCCTGGCGGTAGTACTTCACCCAGGCGTCGAAGCTGGCCTGCGCGGCCGACTGCACGAAGCGGCCGGGCGCCTGCGCCACCTGGTTGATCGTCTTGTTGAGCAGGCGCAGGTAGCCGGCGTCGTCGAGCAGGCCGGCGCGGCGCAGCAGCAGGTCGTCGTAGTAGCTGGTGAAACCCTCGAAGAACCACAGCAGGCGGGTGTAGTTCTCCTGGGTGTAGTCGTAGCGCGCCAGTTCGGCCGGGCGCAGGCGCTTGACGTTCCAGGTGTGGAAATACTCGTGGCTGATCAGGCCGAGCAGGGTGGTGTAGCCCTCCGACGATCGTTTGTCGCCCAGGCGCGGCAGGTCGCGCCGGTTGCAGATGAGGGCGGTGCTGTGGCGGTGCTCGAGGCCGCCGTAGCCGTCGTCGACCGCGTTCAGCATGAACACATAGCGGTCGTGCGGCGGGCGGCTGCCGTCGGCGTGCCAGAAGCGCATCTGGGCTTCGCAGATGCGCTGGCTGTCGGCCAGCAGCCGGGCGCCGTCGAAGGTCGCGGCCGCGGCGCCGGCCACCACGAAGCGGTGCGGCACGCCGCCGGCGGTGAAGTCGCCGCTCCAGAAGTCGCCGAGCTCGACCGGGCTGTCGGCCAGGGTGTCGTAGTCGGCCGCGCGGTACACGCCGAAGCCGCGCGCATCGGTTTTTTGCGGGAGCAGGGCGGTGGCGGCCTTCCAGGCGGGGGCGGCGGCGGGGGCGACGATGTCGAGCGCGTGCGGCGTGTTTTCCTGGCCGTGCACCCGCAGGCACAGGCCGGTGCCGTTGAAGAAGCCGCGTTTCGCATCCAGCCAGCAGGCGCGCACCGAGTTGTCGAAGGCATACACCTCGTATGTCAGTTCCAGCGGCTTGCCGGGGCGGGCGGCGACGGTCCAGCTGCATTTGTCCTGCTGCACGCAATCGACAGCCCGGCGGCCCTGGCGCGCCTGCAGCTTCTGCAGATGGCGGGCGAACTCGCGCACCAGGTAGCTGCCGGGAATCCACACCGGCAATGAGACGGTCTGCTCGGCGGCGGGTGCTGCGATGGTCAGGGTGACGCGGAACAGGTGGGCCTGCAGGTCGGCCGCCTCGACCCGGTAGCTGATGCCGGCGGGCGTGGTGTCGGCCGTCGCCGGAGAGCCGGCCGGGCCGGGGGCGCTACGCGCGCTGCGCTTCGATGGGGGCATGGGGCGGGGGTGGATGGCGATCGGGTTCGGCAGAAAAAGGCTGCCGGCGTGGCGGTGTCAGCGGGAGGCGGCGACCAGCTGCTTCTCGATGTCGGCGGCGGCGATGGCGCCGGGCACCCGGGTGCCGTCGGCGAAGACCAGCGTCGGCGTGCCGTTGATCTTGTGCTTGCGGCCGAAGGCCACATTGCGGTCGATGGCGGCGGTGTCGCAGCGGGTGGCGGCGGCGATCGGCTTGGCTTCCAGCATCCAGTCGGTCCAGGTGCGGCCCTTGTCCTTGGCGCACCAGACGTTCTTCGATTTCTCGACCGAGTCGGCGCCGAGGATCGGGTACAGGTAGACATGCACCGTGACGTCGTTGATGGTTTTCAGGTCGCCCTCGAAGCGCTTGCAATAACCGCAATTGGGGTCGACGAACACCGCCACCTGGCGCTTGCCGCTGCCGCGCACGATGGTGAAGGCGTCCTGCGTCGGCAGGCTGGCGAAATCGATGGCCGACAGCTTGGTGATCCGCTCGCTCGTCAGGTTGCGTTTGGCGCGGGTGTCGAGCAGCTCGCCCTGCAGCAGGAAGTCGCCCTTGGCGTCGGTATAGAACACATCGGTGCCCATGCGCACTTCGAACAGGCCGGGCATCGGCGTGCGGGTGATCTCGTCGATGTTCTGCATCTGCGGCAGGCGCTCGCCGAGCGCCTTGCGGATGGCGGCGGTGTCTTGCGCCTGGGCGGTGAGGGCGCCGGTGGCCAGCAGGGCTCCGGTCAGCAGGGCGGTCAGGAGGCGGCGTGTGGGCATGGTGTGTGGGGGTGAGACGAACGAGAGTGGGCCGGGTGGGATGCCGAACGCGGCGGAAAGGTTCACCGGCCGCCCATGGCCTGACGGGCCAGCCAGGACTTGACCGGGCCGCTGGCGTCGAAGCCGTTCAGGCCCCAGTTGCGCAGCGCCTGCCACGGCTGGCCGGGCAGCGAGAACAGCTGCTGCAGGCCGTCGGTGGCCAGGCCCATCGGCCACAGGCCCGCCTTGCGCTCGCGCTCGTAGCGGCGCAGTAGCCGCAGGTCGCCGGGGCTGCGCCAATAGTCGCGGCCCTGCAGCACCTGCGCCAGCGCCGCCGCATCGGCCAGCCCCAGGTTCAGGCCCTGGCCGGCCAGCGGATGCACCGTGTGGGCGGCGTCGCCGGCCAGCACCCAGCTGCGGTGGGCGGCCTCGGGCAGGGCGCCGCACCAGCGGTCGGCGCGGGCGAACTGCAACGGCCAATCGGCACGCGGGCCGGTCAGCGCGAGGGTGCCGACGGCGCCGGCGGTGGCGGCCAGCACTTCGGCGGCGAAGGCGTCGGGCTCGAGCGCCAGCAGGGCCGCGGCGCGGGGCAGTTCGGCCGACCACACCATGGCGACGGTGTCGCCGGTGCTGCCGCCCATCGGCAGCAGCGCCAGCACGCCGTCGGGCAGGAACCACTGGCGCGCCACACCGCCGTGCGGCTTGCCGCAGCGCAGGCGCGCGGCGATGGCGCGCTGGGGATAGGGGGTGGTCTCGAAGCCCACGCCGAACGCGGCGCGGGTGGCGCTGGCGCGGCCCTCGCAGACCGCGGTGAGCGCGGCCGGGCGCTCCGCGTCGAGCATCTCGACCAGGGGCTGGTAGCGCACCGCATCGGACAGCCGGGCCTGCAGCGCCGGCAGATCGACGATCCAGGCCAGCGCCGGCACGCCCTGCGCCTCGGCGCTGAAGCGCAGCACGCCGGCGCCGTCGCCGTGCACTTCCATCGCGGCGACCGGCGTGGCGAACGCCGGGTCGGGCCAGGCCCGCAGCGACATCAGCAGTTCGCGCGACGCGGCGTTGAGCGCGAAGGCGCGCACGTCGCTGGTGTCGCCGGAAGCCTCGGGCGGGGTGGCAGGGGGGGCTGCGGCATGCTGCGGCAGCAGGCCGACACGCACGCGTTCGCGGGCCAGCAACAGGGCGAGCGTGCTGCCGACAACGCCGGCGCCACGGATACAGACATCGGGGTTTTGCACCATCCGAACATTGTAGGGACGGGGTCCGGCGCGCCGGTTCGCAGCTGTGTCGCGCCCGCCGTGCGGCCGGCGGATGCGGTGCCTCAGCGGCCGAGCAGCTGGTAGGAAACCGGGTCGTCCGCGCATTGGCCGGCGCCGCATTCGAGCACCGTCGACACCAGATTGCCGGCGATCAGCCATACGAATGCGACGGTGACGGTTTCGGAAAGATAACGCGGCGGCCGATTATCCCGGCCGGGCGTT
>JAKONS010000208.1 GCA_022701845.1 Burkholderiaceae bacterium | reverse complement strand
CCCACGATGAAATCCTTGAAGCGGCCGAAGGCCGTTTTCACGGAACCATGTTTCTGCGCCACCTTGAAGCCGCGCATGCGCGCCAGCCGGGCCTCTTCCATCAGGCCCATCACGGTGGCGGCGCGCGGCTGGCTGACCATGTCGGCCAGGGCGCTGCGGTACTTCGGCACGCCGCGGCGCACCGGTTTCAAAAAGATGTCCTCGGCCAGCTCGACCATGCCCGGCATGACCGCGCTGCCGCCGGTCAGCACGATGCCGGAGGACAGCATCTCCTCGTAGCCGGATTCGCGGATCACCTGCTGCACCAGCGAGAAGATCTCCTCGACCCGCGGCTCGATCACGCCGGCCAGCGCCTGGCGGCTCAGCATGCGCGGGCCGCGGTCGCCCAGGCCCGGCACCTCGACCTGCGCCTCGGGGTCGGCCAGCAGCTGCTTGGCGCAGCCGGACTCGACCTTGATGTCCTCGGCGTCCTTGGTGGGGGTGCGCAGCGCCATCGCGATGTCGCTGGTGATCAGGTCGCCAGCGATCGGGATCACCGCGGTGTGGCGGATGGCGCCGTTGGTGAAGATGGCGACGTCGGTGGTGCCGGCGCCGATGTCGACCACCGCCACGCCCAGCTCGCGCTCGTCGTCGGTCAGCACCGCCTGGCTGCTGGCCAGCGGGTTGAGCATCAGCTGCTCGACATCGAGCCCGCAGCGGCGCACGCACTTGATGATGTTCTCGGCCGCGCTCTGGGCGCCGGTCACGATGTGCACCTTGGCCTCCAGCCGGATGCCGCTCATGCCGATCGGCTCGCGCACGTCCTGGCCGTCGATGACGAATTCCTGCGGCTCGACCAGCAGCAGGCGCTGGTCGGTCGAGATGTTGATCGCCTTGGCGGTCTCGACCACCCGCGCCACGTCGGCCGGGGTGACCTCCTTGTCCTTGACCGCCACCATGCCGCTGGAATTGAGGCCGCGGATATGGCTGCCGGTGATGCCGGTGTAGACGCGGGTGATCTTGCAGTCGGCCATCAGCTCGGCCTCGCGCAGCGCCTGCTGGATGCTCTGCACCGTGGCGTCGATGTTCACCACCACGCCGCGCTTGAGGCCGTTCGAGGGCGCGACGCCCAGCCCGGCCAGCTTCAGCTGTCCGTCGGACATCACCTCGGCCACCACGGCCATCACCTTGGCGGTACCGATGTCCAGGCCGACGACCAGGTCCTTGTACTCTTTAGCCATAACTCGTTGTTCCCTCGATATCTTTTGTTGGTTCGCCGGCGTCAGTCGACGGCCTTGACCGGGTTCTTGCGCGCCTGGGCCGCCACCTGCTCGACCGTCATCGTGGTCACGCCGTTGAGCTTGATCGCATAGCCTTCGCCGTGGCGCAGGTCGGCCGACACCAGCGCGTCGGGCCGGCGGCCGTACTTGGCGGCGACCTGGCTCAGCGTGCGGGTGAAGCGGCGGGTGCGGGCGACGATCTCCTCGGTGCTGCCGCCGCCGACCTCCACCGTCGGGCCGTCGTCCAGCGTCACCTGCCAGCTGCCGCGGCCGGACAGCACCAGCTGGGTGATCTCCATGCCGAGCGGCTCGAACACCGGCTCCAGGGTGGCGCGCATCGCCAGCGCCTCGGCGGCATGGCCTTCGGGGCCGAACAGGCGCGGCAGGTCTTCGCTCTCGACATCGGCGACGTTGGCCTCGAACACCTCGCCGTAGCTGTTGACCATGGCCGAGCCGGTTTCCGGACCCCAGTAGGCGACCGGCACATGCTCTTCCAGCGTGACATGCAGCCGGTTGGGAAACTCGCGCCGCACGTCGGCATGCCGGATCCACGGCACCGACTCGAAGGCCGCGCGCGCGCTGCGCAGGTCGACGGTGAAGAAACTGCCCTCGAGCTTGTGCGCCACGTTGGCCCGCAGGGTGATCGCGTTGTTGTGGGTGAGCCTGCCCTCGATGACGATGCCCCCCAGCGCGAAGGCCGGGTTGCGCAGCGTCCACCAGCCCGCAGCCGCCAGCAGCATCGCCGCGCAGCCGGCGAACAGGACCGCGGCGGTCACGTTCATCAGCCTGACGTCGAAGGGTGCGGGCGACATGTCGTTCACGCGGCGGTCTCCGTGGGCGCAACCGCAACCTGACGCTGCGTGGCGGAATAGTCCAGCGCGGCCGCGGCCAGGATGCGCAGGCACAGCGCGGCATAGTCGATGCCGGCGGCGCGCGCCGACATCGGCACCAGCGAATGCGAGGTCATGCCGGGCGAGGTGTTCATCTCCAGCAGGAAGGGCTTGCGGTCGGCGGCGCGGATCATCAGGTCGACACGGCTCCAGCCGCGCCCGCCCAGGGTGCGGTAGGCGGCCAGCACGATGCGCTGGATCTCGCGCTCCTCGGCCTCGGGCAGGCCGCTCGGGCACTGGTACTTGACGTCGTCGGTGAAGTACTTGTGCTGGTAGTCGTAGTTGCCGTCGGGCGCGCAGATGCGGATCACCGGCAGCGCGATCGCCTCCCGCCCGCTGCCCAGCACCGGACAGGTGACCTCGTCGCCGGCGATGAATTCCTCGCACAGCAGGTCGGGGTCGTAGCGGGTCGACAGGGCCACCGCGGCGTCCATCTGCGCCGCGTCGGTGACCTTGCTGAAACCGATGGACGAACCCTCGCGCGGCGGCTTGACCACCAGCGGCAGGCCCAGAGTTCCCGGGATCGCGGCGACCTGCGCCGGGCCCTGCTGGTCGGGTGCCAGGCGCACATAGCGCGGTGTGGGCAGGCCGTCGGCCAGCCAGACGCGCTTGGTGGTGACCTTGTCCATGCACAGCGCCGAGGTCATGACGCCGGGGCCGGTGTAGGGAATGCCCATCAGTTCGAGCGCGCCCTGCACCGTGCCGTCCTCGCCGAAGCGGCCGTGCAGCGCGATGAAGCAGCGGTCGAACCCTTCGGCGCGCAGATCGGCCAGCGGGCGCACGCCGGTGTCGAAGGCATGCGCATCGACGCCGGCGCCGCGCAGCGCGGCCAGCACGCCGTTGCCCGACATGAAGGACACCTCGCGCTCGGCGGAGGCGCCGCCCATCAGCACGGCGACCTTGCCGAAGGCGGCGACCGGCGGCAGCGCCGGCAGACGGGAGGAAATATCGGGCGGGTTCACGCGGCGGCTCCTGCGGTGGCGGCTTGCGGGGTGGACAGCATCTCGGCGACCTTGGCCGGCACCGCACCGATGGTGCCGGCGCCCATGCAGATCACCACGTCGCCGTCGCGCGCCTGGGCGGCGATGGCCGCCGGCATGTCGGCGATGTCGTCGACGAAGACCGGCTCGACCCTGGCCGCCACCCGCAGCGCACGCACCAGCGCACGGCCGTCGGCGGCCACGATCGGCGCCTCGCCAGCGGCGTACACCTCGGCCAGCAGCACCGTGTCGGCATGCTCGCCGATCACCTTGACGAAGTCCTCGAAGCAGTCGCGGGTGCGGCTGAAGCGGTGCGGCTGGAAGGCCAGCACGATGCGGCGGCCCGGGAAGGCGCCGGCGGCGGCCGAGAGCGTCGCCGCCATCTCGACCGGATGGTGGCCGTAGTCGTCGATGAGGGTGAAGCTGCCGCCGTCGGCGGTGGGCAGCTCGCCGTAGCGCTGGAAGCGCCGGCCCACGCCGCGAAAACCGGCCAGCGCGGTCAGCACCGCCTCGTCGGCGATGCCCAGTTCGACCGCCACCGCGATGGCCGACAGCGCGTTGAGCACGTTGTGGCGGCCGGCCAGGGCCAGCGTCACGTCCAGGTCGGGCAGGGTGACGCCGTTGCGGCGCTGCACGGTGAAGCGCATGCGCCCGCCTTCGGCCCGCACGTCCACCGCGCGCACCTGGGCGTCTTCCGAGAAGCCGTAGCCGGTCACCGGGCAGGTCACCTGCGGAATGATCTCGCGGATGGCGGCGTCGTCGACGCACAGGATGGCCACGCCGTAGAACGGCATGCGGTGCAGGAAGTCGACGAAGGCGCCCTTCAGCCGAGCGAAATCGTGGCCGTAGGTCTCCATGTGGTCGGCGTCGATGTTGGTCACCACCGCCATCACCGGCAGCAGGTTCAGGAACGACGCGTCGGACTCGTCGGCCTCCACCACGATGTAGTCGCCGGTGCCCAGCTTGGCGTTGGCGCCGGCGCTGTTGAGGCGCCCGCCGATGACGAAGGTGGGGTCGAGCCCGGCCTCGGCCAGCACGCTGGTGACCAGGCTGGTGGTGGTGGTCTTGCCGTGGGTGCCGGCGATGGCGATGCCCTGCTTCAGGCGCATCAGCTCGGCCAGCATCATGGCGCGCGGCACCACCGGGATGCGCTTGGCGCGGGCGGCGACCACCTCGGGGTTGTCCTGCTTGACCGCGGTGCTGGTGACCACCGCGTCGGCGCCGTCGATATTGCTTTCGGCATGGCCGACATGGGTGGCGATGCCCAGGCCGCCCAGGCGGCGCAGGGTGGCGCTGTCGGACAGGTCGGAGCCCGACACCACATAGCCGAGGTTGAACAGCACCTCGGCGATGCCGCTCATGCCGGAGCCGCCCAGGCCGACGAAATGGATATGGCGGATGGCGTGCTTCATCGTTGTTCTTCTGCCGGGCGGCGGGGTGTTCGGGGGAGGCGGAGATTCGGCGTCATCGGGCGACCTCCTCGCAGGCGTCGACCACCGCGGTCACCGCGTCGCGCTGGGCCAGCGCCCTGGCCTTGTCGGCGCGCGCCAGCAGCTCGGCGCGGGTCATGCCGCGCAGCAACTGCGCCAGCGCGGCGGCGTCGAGCACCTTCTGCTGCACCAGCCAGGCGGCGCCGGCATCGGCCAGGAAGCGCGCGTTGGTGGTCTGGTGGTCGTCGACCGCGAACGGGAACGGCACGAAGAGCGCGGCGGCGCCCACCGCGGCGATCTCGGTGACGGTGCTGGCGCCGGCGCGGGCGACGATCAGGTCGGCATCGGCGAAAGCGCGGGCGGTGTCTTCGATGAACGGCGTCAAGGTGGCCTCGACGCCGGCGCGAGCGTAGTTGGCGCGCAGCTCGGCGATCTGCTTCTCGCCGCTCTGGTGCACGACCACCGGGCGCTCGGCCTCGGGCAGCAGGGCCAGCGCGGCGGGCACGATGTCGTTGAGCGCCTTGGCGCCCAGGCTGCCGCCCACCACCAGCAGGCGCAGCGGGCCGCTGCGGCCGGCGAAGCGTTCGGCCGGCGCCGGCACCGCCAGGAATTCGGCGCGCAGCGGGTTGCCCACCCATTCGCCGGTCTTCAGCACATTCGGGAAGGCGGTGAAGGCGCGGTCGGCCACCAGGGCCAGCACCCGGTTGACCAGGCCCGGCACCGAGTTCTGCTCGTGCAGCACCAGGGGTTTCCAGCTCAGCACCGACATCAGCCCGGCCGGAAAGGCGATGTAGCCGCCGAAGCTGATCGCCACGTCGGGTTT
>JAKONS010000312.1 GCA_022701845.1 Burkholderiaceae bacterium | reverse complement strand
ACCGACAGCGTGTTCTCGGAGACGCACTTCATCTCCTGCCGCAACGTGCTCATCTACTTCAACAAGCGCCTGCAGGACCGCGCCATCGGCCTGTTCGCCGACTCGTTGTGCCGCCGCGGCTTCCTGGGCCTGGGCAGCAAGGAAACGCTCGACTTCTCCGCCCACGCGCCGAGTTTCGAACCGCTGGTGCGCCAGGAACGCATCTACCGCAAGCGCTGATCCGATCACCATGGCCTCCGCTTTCGCACCTGCATCCGCATCTGTATCCGTACCCGGCGCCTTCATCCACTCCACCTCCGTCGACGGCGTCCGCGTCGATGCGGTGGCGATCGGCGCCAGTGCCGGTGGGGTGAGCGCCTTGCTCTCCCTGTTCTCGACGCTGCAGCCGGGCTACAGGCTGCCGATCTTCGTGGTGCTGCACATGCCGGAAGACCACGACAGCGGCCTGGCCGACCTGTTCGCCATGCGCCTGCCGATCCCGGTGCGCGAGGCGGCCGACAAAATGCCGATCGAGCCGGGCACCCTGTATTTCGCGCCGCCCGGCTACCACCTGCAGGTCGAGGCCGACCGCAGTTTTTCACTGAGTTGCGAAGCGCCGGTGCTGTACTCGCGGCCCTCGATCGACGTGTTGTTCGAATCGGCCGCCTATGCCTACGGCCCCCGGCTGGCCGCACTGCTGCTCACCGGCGCCAGCGAAGACGGCGCGCACGGCATGGCGATGGTGTCGTCGCTGGGTGGCTTCACCGCGGTGCAGGATCCGGACGACGCCCAGATCGCCACGATGCCGCTGGCCGCGATCGCCCGCAGCCGGCCCGACCGGGTGTTGCCGCTGGCCGGGCTGCAACCGCTGCTGCTGGCGCTCGGTGGCGCCGCGCAGGCAGCCGGCGCCTGATCGGCCGGCGCCCGCAAACCCTCACTCACCATTCGGAACCTGTCTGTTTTCATGCTCACTGAAGCCCGCATCCTCATCGTCGACGATCTGCCCGAGAACCTGCTCGCGCTCGATGCCCTGATCCGTCAGGACGGCATCGTGGTGAAGCAGGCGCAATCGGCCGATGCGGCCCTGACGCTGCTGCTGCAGCATGAATTCGCGCTGGCGATCCTCGATGTGCAGATGCCCGGCATGAACGGCTTCGAGCTGGCCGAGCTGATGCGCGGCACCGAGCGCACCCGGCATATCCCGATCGTCTTCGTGAGTGCGGCCGGGCACGAGATGGACTATGCGTTCCAGGGTTATGAATCGGGCGCGGTCGATTTCCTGCACAAGCCGCTCGATCCGCACGCGGTCAAAAGCAAGGTGGCGGTCTTCACCGATCTGTGGCGCCAGCGGCGCGCGGTGCGCACCCAGCTCGATGCCCTGGAAGACGCGCGTCGGCGCCAGCAGGTGCTGCTGGAGGAGCTGCAGACCACGCAGCACGAGTTGCAGCGCGCGGTGCGCATGCGCGACGACTTCATGTCGATGGTGTCGCACGAGATGCGCACCCCGCTCAACACGCTGTTCCTGGAAGCCCAGGTGCGCAAGATGCACCTGGCACGCAACAACCTGAAAGCGTTCGAGCCCGAGCCGCTGCGCGCCATGGTGGAGCGTGACGAGCGCCAGATCCAGGCCATGATCCGGCTGATCGACGACATGCTGGACGTGACCCGGCTGCAGCGCGGCACCTTGTCGATCACGCCGCGGCGAGTCGATATGGCGACCTTGATGCGCGGCATCGTGGAGGCGTTCTGCCAGCAGGCCAATGCGGCCGACTGTCCCCTGGCACTCGACGCGCCCGACACCCTGGTCGCCGAACTCGACGAATTCCGCATCGAGCAGGTGGTCGCCAACCTGCTGACCAACGCCTTTCGCTACGGCCCGGGAAAACCGGTCGACATCCGCTTGCGCGAGCACGAGGCGGGGCTCGAGATCACGGTGCAGGACCGGGGCCGCGGCATCGCGCCCGAAGACCGCCAGCGCATCTTCGAGCAGTTCGAGCGGGCGGTCGACAACAAGGTGTCGGCCGGTCTCGGGCTGGGTTTGTTCATCGTGCGGCAGATTGTCGAGGCGCACGGCGGGCGCATCGGCGTGGACAGCACCCCGGGTGCTGGCTCCACCTTCACCGTATGGCTGCCGCGCATTGCACCCGCGGCGGTGGGCAGCGACTGACGGCGCCTGCCGTCTAGGCAATACCGGCCGTTCAGGCGGCCAGCGGCAGCGTGCTCTCGCCCGAGCGTGCCCGCAGCCACGCAGCGAAACCCTCCGGCGCGCGGCCCACCCGGCGTGCGCTCGTCAACACCCGCGGATCGCGTACCCAGGCGATATGCGCCTTGTGCTCCAGCAGGGCATGCACCAGCCCGACGTCCTCGTGCGCCACCCGAGGCGCGAAGCCGCCGACCAGCCGATAGGCGGACGCCGATACGCCCAGATTGGCGCCGTGGATATGGCGGTGGCCATCGCGGTCCTGGTAATGGGCATGGAACGCATGCGCCACATGCTCGGGATGACCGTGCCAGTCGTCGACGCCCACCGTGCCGCAGACCGCATCGCTGGCGCAGGCGAGCTGGGCGCAGATCCAGTTCTCCGGCACCCGGGAATCGGCGTCGGTGCAGCACAGCCAGCGGGCACCGCGGTGGATCAGCCATTCCGCCCCCGCAGCCCGGGCCGCACCCACGCATCTCCCATCCACCGAGATCACGTCGCAGCCGTGGGCCCGGGCGATGGCCGCGGTGGCGTCCGAACAGGCATCGGCCACCACCAGCACCCGCACCGATTCGCCGCGAATATGCCGGGCGGCACGTTGCACCGAGCGTAGGCAGGCCGCGAGTACGGCGGCTTCGTCGTGCGCCGGTATGCAGACGCCGATCATGCGCGCGCCTTCGCCACCGACGCATCGCCGCCGTATTGCCAGACGTCGATCCGCATATCGGCATCGCACCATCCGCCGACATGCAGCAGGGTCGGCTCCAGGCGCTGACGCGCCAGGGCGTGCAGGCTGTCGCCGTCGATCGACGCATCGGCGATGCGGTGCCGCCAGTGGCACATCAGCAGATGGCCGTCGTTCGACAGATGCTGCGGTACTTCCGCGAGGAATCGATCGCGGGCCTCGGGCTGCAGGTAGTAGGCGAGTTCGGCCACCACCACCAGGTCGCAGGGCGACTCCGGCCACTTCTGCGGGAACTGCCAGTGCGCCACCCGCACCGTCGGCAGGTCGGCCAGGTGCGCCTGGGCGCGGTCGATGGCAGCGGCGCTGGCATCGCTGGCGACCAGCACATCGCAACGCGCCGCCAGCGCCCGGCTGTTGCCGCCGACCGAGCAGCCGGGCTCGAAGCCCAGCCGGTAGCGCTCCCGGGGCAGCGCTGCC
>JAKONS010000172.1 GCA_022701845.1 Burkholderiaceae bacterium | reverse complement strand
CGGATCATCGGCAGCGCCGCGGTGCTGGTGTCGAAGATCACCGACAGCCGTCCGCCGATCAGGTCGAGCGTGTGCGCGTTGCCGCCCTTGTAGGGCACATGCACCATCTTCACGTTGGCCGCCTGGTCGAACAGCTCGCCGGCCAGGTGCAGCGGCGAGCCGTTGCCCGAGGAGCCGTACATCACCTCGCCCGGGCGGGCACGGGCGTCGTCGACCAGCTGCTTGAGCGAGGTGTAGGGCGATTCCTTGGCCACGGTGGCGATGATCGGCGCGGTGCCGATCATGCCGATCGGCGCGAAATCCTTCACCGGGTCGTAGCCGGCCTTGGCGATCAGGTGCGGGCCCACCGCATGGCTGGCCAGCGAGCCCAGCACCAGGGTGTAGCCGTCGGCCGGTGCCCGCGCCACCAGCGCGCTGCCGATGGTGGTGCCGGCGCCGGGCCGGTTGTCGACGATCACCGGCTGCGCCAGCGCCTCGGACATCTTCTGGCCGATCAGGCGGGCGATGGCGTCGTTGGCGCCGCCGGCCGGATAGGGAACGATCAGCGTCACCGGGCGCTGCGGATAGGCGCCGGCGGGTTGTGCCAGCGCCGCGGCGCCGGTGGCGGCCATCGCCGCGCCGGCCAGGCCGGCCACGACGGCGCGGCGACGAATGCCTGAGAAATCGACCATGGGGAGTCTCCTGGATGTCGTTATGAAAATCGGTGAACCCTGCTGCGGTTAACCTGCCTTGCAGCCTCGGTCAAATTCTTCCACACTCTTTCACATGCGATCCTCTGGTTAACACCGATGGCAGCCTCTCATTGGTGAATACCCTCGCAACTACTTCCAATACCTTCCATATGACGTCACCCCAACTGGTCGCGATCGCCTTGCTGCCGGCCCAGCGGCGCGACCGCATCGTGCAGTTCCTGCAGCGCCACGGCGCGGTCACGCTGCAGCAGCTGGCGCAGGCGCTCGACGCCTCGGTGTCGACCCTGCGGCGCGACCTCGACGGACTGGAGGCCGAAGGCGTGCTCGACCGCACCCACGGCGGCGCCATCCTGCGGCAGCAGCAGTACGCCACCTTCGAGCCCGACGCGGCGGCCGCCGCCGAACTCTCGCCGCGCGAGAAGCGCGCCATCGGCATCGCCGCCGCCGCCGCGCTGCTGCCGGGCCAGAGCGTGCTGTTCGACAGCGGCAGCACCGTGCTGGAAGCCGCCCGCGCCGCGCTGGAGCGCCGCATCCCGCTGGTGGCCGCCACCAACGACCTGGCCATCGCGCAGCTGCTCGGCAGCAGCACCCAGGTGCGGGTGCATGTGCTGGGCGGCCAGCTGCGGCCCGGCAGCAACACCCTGCTGGGCGACACGGTGCTGCGCGGCGCCGCCGCGCTGCAGGCCGACGTGGCGCTGGTCGGTGCGCATGCGGTCACCGGCACCGTGCTGTCGGAAACCGATCCCGACGTGGCCGCGGTCAAGCGCGCCTTCTTCGGCGCCGCGCGCAGCCGCCGCCTGCTGGTCGACAGCTCGAAATTCCGGCCGCGCGCCTTCATGCAGTTCGGCGACGCGACCGAGGTCGCGCAGATCGTCACCGACAGCGGCCTGGCCGAAGCGCTGGCCGAACCGCTGCGCCGGGCCGGCATCGTCGTGGACCGGGTCCACGTCGGCTGAGCGCAGCCGCAGAACATCGTTTTCATCCCCTCAGAACCCAGGAGACCTTTTCATGATCGATACCCGACAGGCGCTGCGTTTCGCCGGCAAACGCGTGCTGGTGACCGGCGGCGGATCCGGCATCGGCGCGGCGGTGGCAGTGGCCTTCGGCGCTGCCGGCGCCGATGTCGCGGTGCACTACTCGCGCAACCGCGACGGCGCCCAGGCGGTGGCCGACGACATCGCCGCCCACGGCGGCACCGCCCGGGTGCTGGGCGGCGACCTGCTGCAGCGCGAGGTCGCCAACGGCCTGGTGGCGCAGGCGGCCGAGGCCCTCGGCGGGCTCGACATCCTGATCAACAACGCCGGCGACATGTTCGGCCGGCGCGCGCTGGAAGCCGCCACCGACGAGGACTTCGACCGGGTCATCGGCCTGAACGTGCACGCCTCGTTCGCGGTGTGCCGCGCCGCCGCGCCGCTGATGCGCGCGGCCGGCGGCGGCACCATGGTCAACACCACCTCGATCGCCGCGCGCACCGGCGGCGGCGAGGGTGTCGGCCTGTACGGCGCGGCCAAGGCCTTCACCAGCACCATGACCCGCGTCTTCGCCCGCGAGATGGCGCCGCACGGCATTCGGGTGAACGCCGTGGCGCCGGGCGTGATCCTGACCGACTTCCATGTGCGCAACTCCACGCCGGACCAACTCGAAGGCGCGCGCAAGAGCATCCCGATGGGCCGCACCGGCACCGCCGACGACTGCGTCGGCGCCTACCTGTTCCTGTCCGACGCCCTGCTGTCGGGCTACATCACCGGCCAGGTGATCGAGGTCAACGGCGGCCAGCTGATGCCCTGACGGGCTCGACCCACCCAGGCGGGCCGGAAACCGGCCGCACCATCGACGGACCGCCGCGCGCGGCGCCCGGCATCCCGCCTGGTAGAAACCGCCCACCGCATAGGTAACCGGCGGTAGACTGCACGACTGCATCGGCCTCCAGCGCCGACGCCGCATCGGGAGAGACCGGCGGTTCCCACGAACCCGCCGGCGCCGAAGGAGCAACCGCCCCGGAAACTCTCAGGCAAAAGGACCGATGCGGCATGCAACTCTGAAGAGAGGCCGGGATTCGTCCCCCGGCAGCACCGAAGGAGCAACCGGCCGGCGCAGGCGACTGCGCCCGGCCCCGGGAATCTCTCAGGTCCAGAACAGAGGGGGCGTGCGCCAGCCATCCGGGCCGGCGCACTGCCATGTCCCTCCCGACGTTCTCAGCAGAGTTTTCCCATGACATCCATCGCAGTCATCGGCGGCGGCATCACCGGCGTCACCACCGCCTATTCCCTCACCCGCGCCGGCTACCGGGTCACCTTGTTCGAACAGGCGCGCTACGCCGGCATGGAGACCTCCTTCGCCAACGGCGGCCAGCTGTCGGCCTCCAACGCCGAGGTGTGGAACCAGCGCAGCACCGTGCTCAAGGGCATGAAGTGGATGCTGCGCGGCGACGCGCCGCTGCTGGTCAACCCCAAGCCGAGCTGGCACAAGCTCAGCTGGTTCGCCGAGTTCCTCACCCACCTGCCGAAGTACCGGGAGAACACCGCCTTCACCGCCCGCCTGGCGATCGAGGCGCGGCGTCATCTGTTCGACTGGGCGCGCGAGGAAGCGGTCGATTTCGACCACCGCGAGGAAGGCATCCTGCACATCTACCGCGACAAGGCCGGCTTCGACCATGCCGCCGAGGTGAGCGCGATGCTGGCCGCCGGCGGCCTGCAGCGCCGCGCGGTGACGCCGAGCGAGATGCGGGCGATCGAGCCGACCCTGGCCGGCACCTATTACGGCGGCTTCTTCACCGAGAGCGACTCGACCGGCGACATCCACAAGTACACCCAGGGCCTGGCGCGCGCTGCCGAGCGCCGCGGCGCCACCGTCCGCTACGGCGCCCGGGTGCTCGACATCGCCGCCAGCAACGCCGAGGTGCGGCTGCGGGTGGCCTGCGACGGGGCCGAGCCGGAATCCCTGGCCTTCGACGGCGTGGTGGTGTGCGCCGGCTGCGCCAGCCGGGCCATCGCCGCGAAGCTGGGCGACCGGGTCAACATCTACCCGGTCAAGGGCTACTCGATCACCGTGGCGCTGGCCGATGCCGAAAGCCGCGCCGCCGCGCCCACGGTGAGCCTGCTCGACGACGAGACCAAGCTGGTCACCAGCCGCTTCGGCGCCGACCGCTTGCGGGTGGCCGGCACCGCCGAATTCAACGGCTACAACAAGGACATCCGCGCCGACCGCATCAAGCCGCTGGTCGACTGGGTCAACCGCAGCTTCCCCGGCGTGCGCACCAGCCAGGTGGTGCCCTGGGCCGGGCTGCGGCCGATGCTGCCGAACATGCTGCCGAAGGTGGGCCGCGGGCGCTCGGAGCGGGTGTTCTACAACACCGGCCACGGCCACCTGGGCTGGACGCTGTCGGCCGCCACCGCGCACGGCATCACCGGCGTGGTGGAGGCCTCGCTCGGCGTGGCCTGAGGGCTTCGAAGGCTCAGGCGGCCGGGTCGAGCTCGACCAGCACCTTGCCGGTCTGCACCAGCGCGCCCTCCTCCACCAGCACGGTGCGCACCGTGCCGGCGGCCGCGGCCAGGTGCACATGCTCCATCTTCATCGCCTCGACGGTGAGCAGCGCGGCGCCGGCCTGCACCGCCTCGCCCGGCGCCACGAACACCCGCGCCACCCGGCCGTTGGACATGGCGCGCACCCGGCTGTCGTCGGCCGCACCGGCGGCGCGGGCGGGCCGGTAGGTGATGTCCTCGAAGCTCTCGGCCCGGCCGTCGATCTGCACATGCACCCGGTCCTGCAGCGCCAGCGCGAAGCCCGACGCCTCGACGCCGTCGCGGGAAAACCGGATGGCGCCGTCCGCCTCGTGCTGCAGCGCCAGCATGGTCGCGCCCCAGGCGCCGGTGACGACGAAACCGGCGGCGCCGGGCGCCACCGACACGGTGTGCGAATTGCCCGCCGCATCGCGCAGCAG
>JAKONS010000155.1 GCA_022701845.1 Burkholderiaceae bacterium | reverse complement strand
CACGCCGCACCTGGCCTCGGTGGCGATCCCCTCGTCGTCGGCCGAGCAGATCGCCGGGAACATCCTGCGGGTGGCGCGGGGCGAGGCGCCGGAGAACCGGGTGGATCCGTCGCGGGGGTATTGAGCGGTAGCCGCCAGTTCGGCCGTAATGAGCCGCTGCGAATGAGCGAGTCGGGCCATTGTCCTCAGCATTCAACTTTCATGAAAGCTGAAACCATGGCTGCGGCGCTTGCGTGCCCTGGCAGGCATCTAGGACGCTTACCGGCCCTCAGCCCCCCGACCGCAACCGGTCCGCCTCGGCCTTGATCTGCTCGCCGTGCTGGTCCAGCACCGGCGCGGCATACGGCTCCGGCCCCGGGGTGCGGCCGAAGGCCCAGCCGCGGGTGAAGCCGCGGTATTTGCCGACCACCGGATGGTCGAACTCGGTCAGCAGGCCCTCGGCCTGCACCTGCGGGAAATCGAACATGTCCTCCACGCTGCGGGCCGCGGCGCAGGGCACCGCTTCGCCGAACAGGAATTCCCACTCCAGCGCGGTGCGCTGGGCCAGCGCGGCGTGCAGCTTCGGCACGATCTCCAGATGGTGGGTGGCGCGCTTGCGCACGCTGTCGTAGCGCTCGACGAACAGTTCTTCCAGCCCGGTCTTCTCACACAGCGCGCGCCAGAAATGCGGCGTGTTGGCCGAGATGTAGATATAGCCCTCCCGGGTGGGGTGGATGCCGGTGATGCCGCCGGAGCGCATGTCGCGGCCGACCTCGCGCGGCTCGCCTTCGGCCCACACCAGGCGCGCCGACTGCATGGTGAGCGCGGCCCGCAGCAGGGACACGCCGACGTACTGGCCCTGGCCGCTCTTCTCGCGCTCGTAGAGCGCCGCCGCCACGCCGCCGGCCACCAGCGACGAGCCGTAGTAGTCGACCACCGAGCCGTAGAGGATGGCCGGCGGGCCGCCCGCCGGGCCCTGCAGGGTGCACATGCCGGTCATGGTCTGCAGCACCTGGTCGTAGCCGGCCTTCTCGGCCAGCGGGCCGGCGTCGCCGTAGCCGGTGACGGCGCAATACACCAGGCGCGGGTTGACCGTCTGCAGCTGCTCGTAGGCGATGCCCAGGCGCGGCGGCACATTGGGGCGGAAGTTGTGCACCAGCACGTCGGCGCTGCGCACCAGCGCCAGCAGGCGCTCCAGGTCGTCGGGCTGCTTCAGGTCGAGCACGACGCCCAGCTTGCTGCGGTTCACGCCGAGGAAGGCGCGGCTTTCCGAGGCCAGGGTGGACGGGTACTTGCGCAGGTTGTCGCCGGCCGGCGGTTCGATCTTCAGCACCTCGGCGCCCATGTCGGCCAGCATCGAGCAGCCGTACGGCCCGGCGATGTAGGCGCTGAGATCGAGCACCCGGATGCCCGACAGCGGGCCGGCCGGGCCGGTGCGCGCCGGCAGCGCGGAGGCGCGGGCCGGGGGCGCCGAGGAAGCGTCGGTGGTGGGTACGGGTGCGGTCGAGGTCATGGTGCTTTCGGTGGGTGCGCCGGGCTTATTCGGCGACGATGTTCTGCTGCTGCGCGAGGACCTTCCAGCGCGCGATGTCCTGGGTGACCACCTCGGTGAACTGCGCGGCCGACAGCGCCTTGGCCTCGGCGCCTTCCTTCAGGAACTGCGCCTGGATCTCGGGCCGCGCCAGGATGGCGTTGACGGTGGCGTTGAGCTTCTGCACCACCGGCTGCGGCAGCCCGCCCGGGCCGAGCAGGCCCCACCAGAGCGAGAAGGCATAGCCCGGCACCGCGTCGGCCATCGGCGTCAGGTCGGGCGCGATCGGGCTGGGTTTGGCGCTGGTGATGCCGACCGCGCGCAGCTTGCCGGCGCGCACCATCGGCAGCAGGCTGGGGCCGCTCGACATCAGGATCTGGGTCTGGCCGCCGACCAGGTCGGTGACCGCCGGGCCCATGCCGCGGTAGGGCACGTGGGTGATCTTCAGGTCGCCGGCCTGGGCCTTGAGCAGCTCGGTGCCGAACTGGTTCACGCTGCCGGGGCCGGACGAGGCGTAGTTGTAGATGCCGGGCTTGGCGCGGATGGCGGCCACCAGCTCCCTGGGCGTCTTGGCCGGAAAGTCCTGGTTCACCGCGACGATGAACGGGCCCTCGGCGAACATCGCCACCGGCGTCAGGCCCTTGATCGGGTCGAAGGGCATCTTCGGCTGCACCGCCGCGTTGGTGGTCATGCTCGAGGACACCGCCACCAGGGTGTAGCCGTCGGGCGCGGCGCGCGAGGCGGTGCCGGTGCCGGTGGTGCCGCTGGCGCCGGGGCGGTTGTCGATGATCACCGGCTGCTTCAGCACCTCGCCCATCTCCTTGGCCATGATGCGGGCGAACACGTCGTTCGAGCCGCCCGGCGGGTACGGCACGATGACGGTGATCGGCTTGCTGGGGTAGACGTCGGCGGCGAAGGCGGCGCCGGTGGTGGCCAGGCCGGCGCCGCCGCCGACCAGGGCGATGGCGGCCAGGCAGGCCAGGCGGCGGCGCGGCAGGCCGGGGGTG
>JAKONS010000032.1 GCA_022701845.1 Burkholderiaceae bacterium | reverse complement strand
TTCCCGCGGGCGGCTCGGCCGACGCCTATGCACGCATCGTGGCCAAGGCGCTGTCGGACGAATTGCGGCAGCCGGTCGTGGTGGTGAACCGGCCGGGGGTGTCCGGCGCGCTGGGCATCCAGTCGGTTATCCGCTCGGAGGCGGACGGTTACACCCTGAGCCTGGCCGGCACCGGAGCCATGGTGCTGATGCCCCTGACATCGCCGAAGCCGCTGTTCGACCCGCTGAAGGACGTGACGCTGCTGGGGCAGGTGGTCGATACGCCGGTGGTGTTCGTCGCGGGCGCGAAGGTGGCCGAGAAGACCGTGCAGGACTTCATCGCGCAGGCCCGCCTCCGGCCCGGCGCGTTCAGCATCGCCTCGACCGGGGTGGGCGGCGGCACGCATGTGCTGGCCGAGCTGTTCCAGCAGGCCACCGGCACCCGGCTGCTGCATGTGCCCTACCAGGGCGTGGCGCCGGTGCTGCAGGATTTGCTGGGCGGCGCGGTGGATGTGTTCTTCGGCGAAATCCCCGCGCTGCTGCCGCAGATCCGGGCCGGCAAGCTGACGCCGCTGTTCAGCGCCACGCCGCGGCGGTTGAAGTGGTTGCCCGATGTGCCGTCGGCGCCGGAAGTGGGCCTGGCGCAGGTGTATCTGAGCGGCGAATACGGCCTGGTCGGGCCGCGCGCGCTGCCGACGCCGGTCGCCGAGCACCTGGAAAGCGCCCTGGCCCGGGCGCTGGCGACCGACGAGGTACGCGTCCGGCTCGACCAGAGCTACGGCATACCCCGCGCCCGCTCGGCCCGCGCCTACCGCACGCACATCCAGTCAGAAATGGACCGCTGGGCGCCGGTGATCCGCAGCGCGAACATCACCACCGAATGAGGGCGCGGTCGCGACCGCAGCACGGCGTGCTGTCTAGTAGCCGTTCGCCCCACCATTGCGCCGGTAATCCGCCGCGCCGCTGTAAACAGGATTCCCGTTCACGTCGTACCGCACCGCAATACCGCTCAACCCGCTGAGCAGCCCGGTAGCCTGCACCGCCGCGCCGCCGAGGTTGTAGCCGCCGTTCAGCAGCGGCAGCTGGGTGGTCGCCGTGGCGGTGCCGGCTTCCAGCTCCGGCACGCCGTTCTGGCCGGTGAAGTTCGGCGCGTTGATCGCCGCCTGCAGGTCCATGCCGTAGACCTGGTTGGCCAGGAAGGTCTTCACGATGTAGTCGGGGATCGGGCCGCCGCCGGCCGAGCCCCACACCAGCTGCACCCGCCCTTGCGCATCGAACGCGATCGACGGCGAGATCGAGCTGCGCGGCCGCTTGAACGCCGCATAGCCGTTGACGTCCTGGCCCGGCGTGGCGGCCGAGAAGTTCGACATCACGTTGTTGATCATCATCCCGGCCGCCTCGATATGCGCGCCCCAGTGGGTGTTGATGGTGGTGGTCATCGACAGCGCGTTGCCGTAGCCGTCGACGATGGCGACGTTGCTGGTGGTGTTCCAGTCCTCCTCGTGCGCCGGCCGGCCGGCGCTGGCCAGCCGGGTGCCGGTGCTTTTGAAGGCGCGGCCCAGGGCCAGGGTGTTATAGCCGGCCGGGTTCGGGTTGGCGGCAAAGGCCGGGATGCCGTTGGCGGTGCCGCCGGCGGGCACGGTGCCGAGGGCGGTGCTGCCGATCAGCGCAGCGCGGGCGTCGAGATACGCGGGCGTCAGCATCGCAGCCACCCGCTCCTGGATGTTGGAATACGCCGGGTCGCCGACCAGGTTGCGCCGGTCGGCGTTGGCCAGGCGGCTGGCCTCGGTCACCAGGTGCAGGAAATCGGTGCCGGCGAAGGCGGTGGCGGCGATGTTCTTGCGCTCCAGCAGCCCCAGGGTATAGAGCTGCACCGCGCCGCCGAACGAGGGCGAAGGCTGGGTGTAGAGCGTCATGCCGAAACGGGTGCCGACCAGCGGCTGGCGCTCGACCGCCTTATAGGTGCCGAAATCGGCCGCGGTCATCAGGCTGGGAATCTTCGCGACGGTGCCGGCCACCGACGGCGCGGCCGCCGTGCCGGCGCTCGGCAGCAGCGAGCCGCAGGGCAGCTGGCCGGTCGTCAGCTTGGCCACCACCGCCTGGGCGATCGGGCCGGCCGGGTCGTAGAAGGCGGCCGCGCCGCCGTCGCGCACCCGGGCCATGGTGGCGGCCAGTTCCGGGTTCTTGATGAGGGTGCCGATGGCCAGCGGCTTCTGCATGCTGGCGTCGGACGGCTCGCAGTAGCGCGCGGCGATGTCGGGGTATTTGCAGCGCGGCGCGCCCTTGGCGGTGCCGGCCGAATTGACCCAGGCTGACACGCCGGTGCCGGCGCTGACCGGGTTGCCGTCGTCGTCGAACTCGGCCCGGTCGGCGTACAGGGTGGAGTACATGTAGCGCGTCATCGGGAAGCCGTTGGTGGCCAGGGCGATGGCGTCGTCCCACAGGCGGTTCCAGGCGGTCCTGCCGTAGGCGCCGTGCACCAGGTTCAGCACCGCCAGCGTGCCCGGCACGCCCACGGCGCGCGCCGAGATGTTGGTGTTGCCCTGCTGCGAGGAGATGCTGGCGTTGGCCGCCAGGCCGGCCTTGCAGACGTTGTAGGGCGCCGCGGCGCCCACCGCGTCCTGGGTGGTGGCGCGGTAGATGTCGGCCACGCCGCCGGTGTTCGCCGGTGCGGCCGACAGTCCGTCGAAGGCGCGCACCTTCTTCGTGGCGGCGTCGTAGTAGGTGACGACGGTGCCGCCGAACAGGCCGGAGGCGAAGGGCTCGTCCACCCCGATCACCGCCTGCACCGCGATCGCCGCGTCGATGGCGCTGCCGCCGCGGGCCAGCACCCGGCAGCCGGCGGCCGAGGCCTGCACGTCGGCCGAGGTGACCATCATGTTGGTGCCGGTGATGCCAACCGTCTGGCCATAGGGGGCGCCGGCCTGCGCGGTGCACAGCGCGGGGTCGAAGGTGACGGTGCGCACCGACGTGGTGGGCGGCGTGGACGGTGTCACCGGGTTGGTGGGCGTGGCCGGCGTAGCGGGATTGGTCGGCGTGGTCGGCGTGGTCGGGGTGCCGACGCCTGCGGCGTCCACCACGGTGGGCGAGTTGGCGCCGCCACAGCTGGCGAGCAGGCTCAGGGCGGCGAGGGTGGCGGCGGTGCGTGTTCTGGGCGACATGGCGGTGCGGAAAGACCTGGAAGGAATCGAGGGCGGAGACGAAGCAAGGGGCATGCCCCGCCCGGCCGGGGCCGCGCGGCCCGCCCCGAAGGCCGGCGCGCTCGGGCCGTCGGGGAATCTACCGACCCGGCCGCCCGCGCAACAGATGGATTCCCCGGGGTGCGCACCGCTGCTCGGCCGGTGCGGCGGCGCCGCGTGACGTCAACCGCCGCCGGCACCGCCCCCCGCGGCATGCAGCGCCGCGGCCGCGCGCGCCA
>JAKONS010000105.1 GCA_022701845.1 Burkholderiaceae bacterium | reverse complement strand
GCGTGTCGGCGGCGCCCCCGCTGCGCACCACGCCCGCGCAATGCACGAAGGCGGTGACCGGGCCCTCGCCCAGCCAGGCGCCGAAGGCGGCCGCGGCCGCCACCGACTCGTCGGCCGCCAGGTCCTGCACCAGGCCGCGAAAGTTCGCCGGTATGCCGGCCGGTGCCGGCTGGCGGTCGATGCCCAGCACCTCCCAGCCCTCGGCGAGCAGGCGATGGGTCAGGGCCAGTCCGATGCCGGAGGAGGAGCCGGTCAGCACGCAGCGCGGAGCGGGGCGGGGTGTGGTCATGGCGTGCGGCTCAGGCCGGCTCGTAACGGGTCAGGCGCTTTTCCATCGCCCGCATCTCGTCGTAGCCCATCAGTTTCATGATGTCCTCGATGCCGACCAGCAGGTCGGGGCGGTCGACCGGCTCGCCGGTCTCGATCACGGTGCGCATCACCGCCAGCGCCTGGGTCATGGCGTGGATGGCGGCGGCCGGCAGCATGCGCGGCAGGCTGATGCGGCGCACCCCCAGCGCCTTCAGGCGCGGCAGCGGAATCAGCGGCGTGGTAGGGCGGCTGCGGATGCCGAAGCCCATGTTCACCGACACCGGAATGCCGGCGGCCTCGACGATGCGCGCGATGTCTTCCTCGGTGCGCACCGCATCGGGAAACAGCATGTCGGCGCCAGCCGCGGCATAGGCCTTGGCGCGGGCGATGGTGCCCTCGATGCCTTCGATCGCCAGGGCGTCGGTGCGCGCGATGATGGCGAAGCCGTCGTTGCGGCGCGCCTGGCAGGCCGCCTCGATCTTCTTGACCATCTCGCGGGTCTCGATCACGTCCTTGCCGGGCATGTGGCCGCAGCGCTTGGGGCTGACCTGGTCTTCGATGTTGATGCCCACCACGCCGGCTTCCTCGAAGCTGCGCACCGTGTGGAACACGTTGACCGGGTTGCCGTAGCCGTTGTCGGCGTCGGCGGTCAGGGGAATCGACACCGAGCGCGCCAGGTTGCGGCAGTGGGCGACGTTCTCGGTCAGGCCCATCACGCCGATGTCGGCGATGCCGAGCAGGGCGTTGGAGATGGCCGCGCCGCTGGTGCAGGCGGTCTTGTAGCCGGCGGCTTCGGCCAGGCGGATGCTGTAGCCGTCGTAGACGCCCGGCGAGACGATGAGCTCGTCCGAGTTCAGGAGTGCGCGAAACGCGTCGATCTTGCTGTTCATTTTTTGGGAGCTCTCGGTTGGATGTTCGGGGGGCGCCGGGTGGTGTCCGGCGGTCAGGCCTCGGCCGCCGGCGCGAGCTGGCGCGTCAGGTTGCGGGCGGCCCGCTCGATGTGCGAGCGCATCAGCGACTCGGCCAGCGACGCGTCGCGCGCCTGCATCGCGCGCAGGATCTGCCAGTGCTCGTCGTAGGCGTCTTCCTTGCGCTCGACCACTGCATGGGTGGACAGGCGCCGGTAGATGCGCAGCAGGTGGTAGAGGTCGCCGCACAGCGCATGGACGATGCGGCTGTTGCCGCAGGCCTGGACGATGCGTTCGTGGAAGTCGAACACCTTCTCCGGCGGATTGCCGGCCGCCGCGCGGGTGCTGGTCAGTTCCTGCAGCAGGGTCTCGATCTCGGCGTCGGTCATGCGGGCGGTCGCCAGCCGGCAGGCCATGCCCTCGAGCGCCGCGCGCAGCTGGAACAGCTCCACCGCGGTTTCCGGCGACAGGGTGACCACCCGCGAGCGGGCATAGGGCTGGCGGGTCACCAGCTGGATGCCCTGCAGCCGGCGCACCGCCTCGCGCACCGGCCCGCGGCTGACGCCGAACTCCAGCGCCAGCGCGGCTTCGTTGACGACGGCGCCGGGCGCCAGCCGGCCCTGGTAGATGGCGTCGAGCAGGCGGTCGTAGATGGCGTCCGTCAACGTGGCGTCCGGGTCGGTCGAATCGACGGCGGAAACGGTGGACGAAGAAACCATAGTGTTGACACTTTGCAAGTTGATTGCCGCATTGTTCCCATTTCTCACCGCTGAATCAAGCCGGTGGTCGACTAAATCGGTGAACTGTTGACACTTGGAGTTCTGGAAATCTATGATGGGCGCTCGTCGTCCAGCGATGCGTTTCGCATCCGTCGCCCATGCTCCGCACCCTCTCCAGCTCCGCCGGCTCCTTTCGCTATGTCGACATCGGCGAGATCGCCCGCGGTCTCGGGCGAGATGTCGCCACCCTGCCGTTCGTGCACCGGGTGCTGCTGGAAAACCTGGCCCGGCACCGGGCCTGGGGCCTGCCGGTAGCTGCGGCCGAAGTGGCCGCGTTGCTGAACCCCGCGGGCCCGGCCGACCTGCCGCTGTACGTCGGCCGGGTGATCCTTCCGGACTCCAGCGGCCTGCCGGTGCTGCAGGACCTGGCGGCCCTGCGCGACGCGGTGGCCGACGCCGGCGGCGACGCGTCGGCGGTGGACGCGCAGATTCCGGTGGACCTGATCGTCGACCACTCGCTGCAGGTGGACCACTGGGGCGGCGCCGACGCGGTGCTGCTCAACCTGGGGCGCGAATTCGAGCGCAACGGCGAGCGCTACCGCTTCCTCAAATGGGCGCAGCAGGCGTTCCGCAACCTGCAGGTGTTCCCGCCCGGCACCGGCATCATTCATCAGGTCAACCTCGAGAAGATCGCCACCGTCGTCGCGCGCAAGTCGGTCGACGGCGCCGACTGGGCGTTCCCGGATTTCGTCATCGGCGGCGACTCGCACACGCCGATGGTCAACGGCCTGGGCGTGCTGGGCTGGGGCGTCGGCGGGCTCGACGCCGAGGCCACCATGCTCGGCCAGGCCTACACCTTCCCGCGCCCGAGCGTGGTCGGCGTGCGGCTGGTCGGCGCGGTCGCCGCGCCGGCGCTGACCACCGACGCCGCCCTGTTCATCAACCAGACCCTGCGCCAGGCGGGCGTGGCCGGCGACATGGTCGAGTTCTTCGGCCCGGCGGTGGCTGGCCTCACCGTGCCGGAGCGCGCCACCATCGCCAACATGGCACCCGAATACGGCGCCACCTGCGGCTTCTTCCCGGTCGACCGGCAGACCCTGGCCTACCTGCGCAGCAGCGGCCGCGGCGCGGAGCAGGTGGCGCTGGTCGAGGCCTACTGCCGGGCCAATCATTTCTGGCGCGACGCCGACGACGCGGCGCGGGAAGACGGCGTCGTCTACGACCGCATCGTCGAGATCGACCTGGCCCGGGCCGAGCCCTGCATGGCCGGCCCGCGCCGGCCGCAGGACCGGCTGCCGCTGTCGGAGATCGGCGCCGATTTCCGGCGCCGGCTCGGCCTGCCGCTGGCCGACGGCGGCTTCGGCGCCGATGCGGCCCGCCCCGCCGGCGCCCTGCTGGCGCACGGCCGGGTGGTGCTGGCGGCGATCACCTCCTGCACCAACACCTCCAACCCGCTGGTGATGCTGGCCGCCGGCCTGGTGGCGCAGAAGGCGGTGGCGCGCGGCCTGGCGTCGGCCGACGGAGTCAAGACCTCGATGGCGCCGGGTTCGCGCGCCGTCACCCTGTACCTGCAGCGCGCCGGCCTGCTGGCGCCGCTGGAAGCGCTGGGCTTCTCGGTGATCGGCTACGGCTGCACCACCTGCGGCGGCAAGTCCGGTCCGCTCGACGCGGCGGTGGCCGCCGACATCGAGGCGCACCGCCCGGTGGTGGCCGCGGTGCTGTCGGGCAACCGCAATTTCGAGGGCCGCATCCACAAGCTGATCCGCGCGAACTACATCGGCTCGCCGGCGATGGTGGTGGCCTATGCGCTGGCCGGCCGCGTCGACATCGACTTCGCGGCCGAGCCCCTGGGCACCGACGCCGCGGGCCGGCCGGTGCATCTGCACGAGCTGTGGCCCACCGAAGACGAGATCGCTGCGCTGATGCCGTTCGCCGACGACCCGACGCTCATCGCCCAGACCTACGGCGAACGCAGCGCCAGCGCCGACCGCTGGGACGCGCTGGCCGCGCCCGCCGGCCCGCGCTATCCGTGGGATCCGGCGTCGAGCTACCTGGTCGAGCCGCCGTTCTTCCGCAGCGACACCACCGTGCCGCCGCTGGAGCGCCTGGCGCGCGACCTGCGCCGCACCCGGGTGCTGGCGCTGTTCGGCGACTCGCTCACCACCGACCACATCTCGCCCAGCGGCGAGATCCC
>JAKONS010000055.1 GCA_022701845.1 Burkholderiaceae bacterium | reverse complement strand
CTGCTGCTGGCCGCGCTGAGCGAAGGCACCACCACCGTCTGCGATCTGCTCGCCTCGGACGACACCCGCGTCATGCTCGACGCGCTGGTGCAGCTCGGCTGCGGGGTTCGCCACGCCGGCGACCGTGTCGAGATCGACGGGCTCGGCGGCCGCCCGCCCACCGCGTCGGCGCGCCTGTTCCTCGGCAATGCCGGTACCGCGATGCGGCCGCTCGCCGCCGCCCTGGCCATCCTCGGCGGCGACTACCTGCTCGAAGGCGTCGCCCGCATGCACGAGCGCCCGATCGGCGACCTGGTGGATGCCTTGCGCTTACTGGGCTGCAGCGTCGGCTACCTCGGGCAGGAGGGCTATCCACCGCTGTCCATCGGCAAGCCCACGCTGCGGCTCGACGCGCCGATCCCGGTGCGGGGCGACGTCTCCAGCCAGTTCCTCACCGCGCTGCTGCTGGCCCTGCCGCTGGTCGCCACCGACCGCCCGATCGTGATCGAGGTGCAGGGCGAGCTGATCTCCAAACCCTATATCGAGATCACCCTCAACCTGCTGCGCCGCTTCGGCATCGCGGTGGAACGCGAGGGCTGGCAGCGCTTCACCATTCCGGCCGGCAGCCGCTACCGCTCGCCGGGCACGCTGCATGTGGAAGCCGATGCATCGTCGGCCAGTTATTTCATCGCGCTGGGCGCGCTGGCGGCCGCTGACGACGCCCTGCGCATCCAGGGCCTCGGCGAAGACTCGATTCAGGGCGATATCCGCTTCATCGACGCCGCCCGCCGGATGGGTGCGCTGGTCGACAGTGGCCCCAACCATCTGGCGGTGCGCCGCGGCGCCTGGCCGCTGAAGGCGATCGACATCGACTGCAACGCCCTGCCCGACGCGGCGATGACGCTGGTGGTGATGGCGCTGTTCGCCGACGGCCCCAGCACACTGCGCAACATCGCCAGCTGGCGGGTGAAGGAAACCGACCGCATCGCCGCCATGGCCGCCGAAGCGCGCAAGCTGGGCGCCCTCGTCGAGGAGGGCGCCGACTGGCTGCGCATCCATCCCCTGCCCGCCGGGCAGTGGCGTGCCGCGAGCATCCACACCTATGACGACCACCGGGTGGCGATGTGTTTTTCGCTGGCCGCCTTCAACCCCGACGGCTGCCCGGTGCGCATCGAAGACCCGAAATGCGTCGGCAAGACATTCCCGGATTACTTCGAAACGCTGTTCTCCGCGGTGCGGACCGCTCCGGCGCATGTGCCGGTGCTGTGCATCGACGGTCCGACCGCCTCCGGCAAGGGCACCGTCGCCGCTGCCGTCGCGGCACGGTTGGGCTACCACTTCCTCGATTCCGGCGCGATGTACCGCGTCACCGCCCTGGCGGCCGCCCGTGCCGGCCTGTCGATCGAGCCGGCGCAGGAACCCGCCATCGCCGCCCTGGCGCGCAGCCTGCCGGTGCGCTTCGTCGATGCTCGAGTGTTCATTGGCCACGACGACGTGACCGAGGCGATCCGCACCGAAGAAGCCGGCATGAACGCCTCCCGGGTTTCGGCCCTGCCGGCGGTGCGCGAGGCGCTGGTCGCCCTGCAGCATGGTTTCAGGCGCGTGCCGGGCCTGGTGGCCGACGGCCGCGACATGGGCACGGTGATATTCCCGCAGGCCACCCTCAAGGTGTACCTCACAGCCACCGCGCAGACCCGCGCCGAGCGGCGGCACAAACAATTGATCTCCCGGGGAATCGACGCTAGAATCGTCGACCTTCGCGCAGACCTGGAAGCGCGCGACCTGCGGGATTCTTCCCGGCCGGTCGCTCCGCTCAAGCCCGCGCAAGACGCCTTCTTACTGGACAACTCCACCGCCACCATCGAGCAATCGGTAGACGAGGTGCTTGGCTGGTGGCAGGGCAAACGGCCCTTCTAGGCCGAAATAGATCCCGGCGGTTCCCTCCGCGCTCACTGGCGCACCGACCAACGGGTTTGTTCAACCAACCGTGGTGCAAGCCACAAACCATCACCGCACACAGCTTCCGGGTCGTCGACGAATGGTTCGTCTGCGCAAAACCTGCCGTGCGGAACAGGAAATACATGTCCGAATCTTTTGCCGCCTTGTTCGAGGAATCGCTGCAGCGCTCTGAAATGCGCGCAGGCGAAGTCATCACCGCCGAAGTCGTGCGCATCGAGCACAACTTCGTCGTCGTGAACGCTGGTCTCAAGTCCGAAGCCTATGTGCCGCTCGACGAGTTCAAGAACGACAAGGGCGAAATCGAAGTCCAGGTCGGCGACTTCGTCTCGGTGGCCATCGACGCCATCGAAAACGGCTATGGCGACACCATCCTCTCGCGTGACAAGGCGAAGCGTCTGGCCTCGTGGCTGGCGCTGGAAAAAGCCCTGGAATCCGGCGAATTCGTCACCGGCACCACCACCGGCAAGGTCAAGGGCGGCCTGACCGTCCTGGTCAACGGCATCCGCGCCTTCCTGCCAGGCTCGCTGATCGACACCCGTCCGGTCAAGGACCTGACCCCGTACGAGAACAAGACCCTGGAATTCAAGGTCATCAAGCTCGACCGCAAGCGCAACAACGTGGTGCTGTCGCGCCGCGCGGTCGTCGAAGCGTCGATGGGCGAAGAGCGCCAGAAGCTGATGGAAACCCTGAAGGAAGGCGCCATCGTCAACGGCGTGGTCAAGAACATCACCGAATACGGCGCGTTCATCGACCTCGGCGGCATCGACG
>JAKONS010000018.1 GCA_022701845.1 Burkholderiaceae bacterium | reverse complement strand
TCGAGCTGGCGCCCGACCATGCGCGCTGGTACCCGTTCTATGCCAAGTGCGTCGAGCTCGACATTCCGGTGCAGCTGCAGGTGGGCCAGTCGATGGTGTACGAGCCGACCCATCCGCTGCGCAGCGTGGGCCGGCCGATCACCCTGGACGCGGTGGCCTGCGACTTCCCCGAGCTGAAGATCGTCGGCATCCATGTCGGCGTGCCGTGGACCGAGGAAATGATCGCCATGGCCTGGAAGCATCCCAACGTCTACATCGGCACCGACGCCCATGCGCCCAAGTACTGGCCGGCGGCGTTCGTCAAATACATCGACAGCTTCGGCCAGGACAAGGTGATCTTCGGCACCGACTTCCCGATCCTGGATTTCAAGCGCGCCCGCGACGAGGTGGAGGCCCTGGGCCTGAAACCGGTGGCGCGCGAGAAGCTGCTGCGCGGCAACGCGATGCGGCTGTACCAACTCGACCGGGCCGCATGAAGACACCGCACATCCCCAACATCGCCGCGCAGCTGGCGCTGCATGCCCTGCAGCGGCCGAGCAAGGTCGCCATCGTCTACGGCGAGGAGCGGGTCAGCTACCGCGAGGTGCAGGACCGGGTGGAGGCCGCCGCCCGCGTGCTGCGCGCCGAGGGCGTGCAGCCGGGCGATATCGTCGGCGTGGCCCTGCGCGACACGCCCGACCACTTGCTGATGCTGTTCGCGGTGGCGCGTGCCGGCGCGGTGGTGCTGCCGATCGACTGCCGCTGGCTGCCGCAGGAAAAGGAGCGGGTGGTGACGCACTTCCGGCCGCGCTGCGTGCTGGTGGAGCCCGGCGCCGCGATACCGGGCACCGCCAGCATCGCCGCCGACGCCGGCTGGTGGGCGCGCGGCGCGGCGCTGCCCGCAGGCGACCCCTGGCCGGACGGCGACCGGGGTTTCTGCCTGTCGCTGTCGTCCGGCACCACCGGCCGGCCGAAGGGGCCGCTGCTGACCCATGCGCAGTTCATGAGCCGGTTCTTCACCCACTACGCCGATCTGGGTTTCGGCAGCCGCGAGACCTATCTCAACGCCACGCCGCTGTATTTCGGCGGCGGCCGGGCGTTCTCGATCTCCTCGCTGTACGTGGGTGCCACGGTGGTGCTGTTCGCGCCGCCGCACAACCCGCAGACGCTGGCCGACGCGGTGCAGCGCAGCGGCGCCACGGTGAGCTTCATGGTGCCGACGATGATCCGCCGCCTGCTGGCCGCGCCGCCCGAGGTGGTGGCGCCGATGGCGCGGCTGTCGACGCTGATCTCGTCGGGCTCGCCGCTCACCGGCGACGAGCGCACCCGGATCCGCGAGCGCCTGTGCCCGAATTTCATCGAGTACTACAGCTCGACCGAGGGCGGCGGTGTCACCGTGCTGTCGGCCGAGGACCAGCTGGCCCACGGCACGTCGGTCGGCCGGCCAGTGTTCGGCGTGCTGGTGGAGATCGTCGACGAGGCCGACCGGCCGGTGCCGCGCGGCACCGTCGGCCGCATCCGCTACACCGGCCCCACCGTGGCCGAGGGCTTCCACGACGACCCGGAGGCCGAGCGGGAAGCCTTCCGCGACGGCTGGTTCTACCCCGGCGACCTGGGCCTGCTCAACGACGAGGGCTACCTGTTCCTGCGCGGCCGGGCCAAGGACATGATCATCCGCGGCGGCGTCAACATCTACCCGCTGGAGATCGAGACGGTGCTGCTCAACCATGCGCGCATCGCCGAGGCGGCGGTGATCGGCACGCCCTCGGTCGAATTCGACGAGGAGGTGGTGGCCTTCGTGAAACTGGCCGCCGACACCGCCGATGGCGCGGCGCCGCTCGACGCCGACGCGGTGAAGGCCTTCTGCAAGCTGAACCTGGCGCCGTACAAGGTGCCGCGCCATGTGTTCGTCGTCGAGGAGTTCACCCTGAACTCGTCCGGCAAGATCCTGAAGCCGGTGCTGGCGCAGCTGCTGCCGACGCTGCTCCCGCCCTCCCCGGTGGCGGCCGCATGAAGCTCGACTGCACCCCCGAACTGGCCGAGATGCGGCCGGCCATCCGCCGCTTCGTCAGCGGCGTGCTCGACCCGCTCACCGCCCGCATCGACGCCACCGGCGAGGTGCCGCCGGAAGCCCTGGCCGCCCTGCGCGACCAGGGTTACCTCGGCATGCGCCTGCCGGAAGACATGGGCGGCGGCGGCTTCGACCTGTCGACCTACTGCCTGGTGATGGAGGAAGTGGCCCGCTCGCACCGCATCTACACGGTGATGATGGACTGCAGCAGCGGCCTGACCCCGATCGCCATCGCCCGCCACGGCAGCCCGGCGCAGCGCGAGAAATACCTGGCCCGGCTGGCCAGCGGCGAATGGCTGGCCAGCTTCGGCCTGACCGAGCCCGACGCCGGCTCCGACGCCGCCGCGATGCGCACCGCCGCCCGCCGGGTCGAGGGCGGCTGGCGCATCGACGGCACCAAGCACTACATCAGCGCCGCCCACCGGGCGCAGGTGGTGATGGTGCTGGCGGTGACCGATGCGCAGCGGCGCGCGCGCGGCGGCATCACCGCCTTCCTGGTCGACAAGGGCACGCCGGGCATGGAGGTGACCCGCATCGACAAAACCATCGGCTCGGACCCGATCCAGCTGGGCGAGATCCGCTTCGACGACTGCTTCGTGCCGGATGCGGCGCTGCTGGGCGAGGTGGGCCAGGGCTTCGCCATCGCCATGGGTTCGCTCACCAGCGGGCGCATGGGCGTGTCCGTGTCGTGCATCGGCGCGGCCGACAAGCTGCTGGAGCTGGGCGTGGCCTATGCGAAGGAGCGGGTCACCTTCGGCCAGCCGCTGGCCGAGCGCCAGTCGATCCAGTGGATGCTGGCGGATTCCGCCACCGAGCTGGCGCTGGCGCGATCCCTGGCCTACGAGACCCTGCGCCGCATCGACGCGGGGGAAGACGTGGGCACCGGGCCGAGCATGGTCAAGCTGTTCTGCTCCGAGATGGTGGGCCGGGTAGCCGACCGGGTGGTGCAGATCTTCGGCGGCGCCGGGCTGATCCGCGGCGTACCGGTGGAGCGCTTCTACCGCGACGTGCGGCACTACCGGGTGGGCGAAGGCTCGTCGGAAGTGCAGCGCATGCTGATCGCGCGGGCGCTGTTCAAGGCATGAGCCGGCGACGGCCGACACTGGCGGCGCGGCTGGCGCATTTCGCCCTGGGCTTCGACACCGCCAGCCTGTCGGCCGGTCGGCGCGCCCGGCTGCCGCTGATCCTGGCCGATTTCCTCGGCTGCGCCCTGGCCGGCGCCAGCCTGCCGGAGGCGCGCACCGCCTTCGTGCTGGCGCAGCCCGGTGCGGTGGAGGTGCCCGGCACCTGGCGCAGCCTCACCCCGGAGAGCGCCGCCATCGCGCTGGGCACGCTCGGCTCGCTGCTGCAGCTGCACGACGGCTACGGCAACGGCGGCAACCACCCGAGCTGCTGCATCGTGGCCGCGCTCTGGAGCATGCGCGGCGAAGCGCCCGCCGATGCCTCGCCCGCCGCGGCGGTGCTCCGGCTGCACGGCGCGCTGGCGGTGGCGTACGAAATCGCCAACCGGCTCGCGGCCAGCGCGCATCCGCGCCTGACCCTGGCCGGCCTGGCGCCCACCTCGGCCACCGGTGCCATCGGCGCGGCTGCCGGGCTGGCGCGGCTGCTGGGGCTGGACGCCGCCACCGCCGCGCGGGCGATTTCCAACGCGGCGTTCTCCTTTCCGCTCGCCGCCCTGCGCGGCCTGACCGACCACGGCGCGGCGGTGCCGGTGCACGGCGGCCTGGCCGCGCGCTGCGCGATCGAGGCGGTGCGGCTGGCGCAGGCCGGCTTCGGCGCGGGCGACACCGTGCTGGAAGGCGGCGCCGACCCCGGCGTGCTGGCGGTGCTGCAGGCCGATGCGGCGCAGCTGGTGCCGGAGCAATGGCGCGGCGAGACCCTGGACCGGGTGTACTTCAAGCCGATCCCCGCCTGCCGCCATGCGCAGCCGCCGATCGACGCGCTGGAACCGCTGTGGCGCGCGCATCCGGGGCTGGACTGCCGCGACATCGTCGGCATCGAGGTGCAGACCTATGCGGTGGCCCGCCGCTTCGGCAAGCCGCCGGCGCCGGCGCTGGAGCTGTACGACCGGCTGATGAGCGTGTCCTGGGCGGTAGCCAGCGCGCTGCGCCATGGCCGCTACGGCCTCGACAACATCCTGGCGCCGACGCAGGACGCCGAACTGCAGCGCCTGTGCGGGCTGGTGCAGCTGACGGCCACCGACGAATTCCAGGCCGACTATCCGCGCCGGCTGGGCGCACGGGTGCTGCTGCGGCTGCGCGACGGGCGCCAGCTCAGCGGAGAGTCGCGCATGGAATACGGCAGCGACTCGGAAGACGGGCCCTACTCCCCGCCGGGCACGCACATGCCGCCGTTCGATGCGGCGGCGGTGCGCGCCAAGTTCGAGGCCCTGGCCGGCCGCAGCCTGCAGCCGGCGGCGGTGCAGGCGCTCTGGCGGTCGGTGCACGCCTAAGTCGCTCAGACGCTGCGCCGGGTGGCCAGGCGCTGCACCACCAGGTCGTGCAGCGACTGCGCCGCCAGCGACAGGCTGCCTTCGGCGCGCCGCACCAGGTACACCGACCGGGTGAAGTTGGGCATGGCGAACGGCCGGGTCACCAGCGCCGGCCGCTGGAACTGGTAGAGCGTGAGGGCCGGCACCACGCTGATGCCGATGCCGGCCTCGACCATGCCGGTGACGGTGGCCAGCTGCTCCACCTCCAGCACCGTGTTCATCACCA
>JAKONS010000291.1 GCA_022701845.1 Burkholderiaceae bacterium | reverse complement strand
TCGTCGACCTCACGGCAGAACGCGTAGAACGCGGTGATCGCCGCCCGGCGCTCGCGCGGCAGGAACAGGAATGCGTAATAGAAGCTGCTGCCGGAGGCGGCGGCTTTTTGTTGAACGTAGTCTTCTGGATTCATGTGTCGGCGCGGATTGTCCCATCGCGCGCCGGACGCATCCGCAGTGCGCCCCACACCATGGGCGGCAGGTCCGCGGCCCCGAGGCGGGGTCGGTGCCGCAGCGTGGCATGGTCGAGCGCGTCGATGCGGTCGAGAATGCGCAGTCCGCCCTGCACGACCAGGCGCAGCTCCCAACCGGCGCGGCCGGGGATCGTGGTTGCCAGTGGAGCGCCTCGTTGCAGGTGTTGGCGTGCCCAGTCGGTGAGCTCCGCCACCAGAGCCCGGGTGGCAGCGGTGTCGCCGTGGGAAAGATCGCCGCGTGCGATGCCGTGGCGCTGCAGGTCGGAATCCGCCAGGTAGTGGCGGCCGCGTGGCAGATCCACCGACAGGTCCTGCCAGAAGTTGGCGAGTTGCAGCCCGGTGCAGACCGCATCGCTGCGGGCCAGCGAGGCTCGGTCGTCGATCCGGTACAGATGCAGCAGCAAACGGCCGACCGGATTGGCCGACAGCCGGCAGTAGTCGAGCAGACCGTCGCGGTCGGCATAGGGCGTGCCGGCGGCGGTCATGCGCACATCCTGCACGAAGGCATCGAGCAGGTCTTTGAGCAGACGCACCGGCAGGCGCCAGGTAAGGATCTCGGTCGCGAGCGGGCCGAACACGGATGGCCAGCGCGACGACCGGCCACCCGCGGCGGCGGCATGCAGATCGGCACGAAATTCAGCGAGATCCTGCAGGCGGTCCGACGCGGTGGCGTCGCCCTCGTCGGCGATGTCGTCGGCGGTGCGGGCGAAGCCGTAGATCGCGGCGATCGGAGGCCTGAACTCACGCGGACACAGCCACGAGGCGACCGGGAAATTCTCGTAGTGGTCCGGCATCGGCGCGCGGGTGGGGGAGGGCGTCACGCCGGCATTGTCCATGCGGCCAGACCGAGTTGTGCAAAGGCCGCCTCGCGCGCAGGTTAAAATCGTCGGTTGACCAATTTGCCTCGGTGGCTCGTCAGTGGCATGCCACGACTCCGGCCACCGAACGATTTCCGGTCGCGCGGGTGGCGAAATTGGTAGACGCACCAGGTTTAGGTCCTGACGCCAGCAATGGTGTGGGGGTTCGAGTCCCCCCCCGCGCACCACTCCGACTAGCTTTAGCAGCTATACCTCAAGCAACGAAAAGAGAGCTCCCATGGCCGTGAACGTTGAAACCCTCGAAAAGCTCGAACGCAAGATCACGCTGACCCTGCCGGTTTCGGTCATCCAGTCCGAAGTCGATGCGCGCCTGAAGCGCCTGGCCCGCACCGTCAAGATGGACGGTTTCCGCCCCGGCAAGGTGCCGATGAGCGTCGTGCAGCAACGCTACGGCTATTCGGTCCAGTACGAAGTGATGAACGACAAGGTCGGCCAGGCCTTCTCGGCTGCTGCCAACGAAGCGGCCCTGCGCATCGCCGGACAGCCCACCATCACCGAAAAAGACGGCGCTCCCGAGGGTGAGCTGGCGTTCGACGCGGTGTTCGAGGTGTACCCGGAAGTCAAGCTGTCGGATCTGGGCGATGTCCAGGTCGAGAAGCTGACCGCCGAAGTCGACGACACCGCCATCGACCGCACCGTGGACATCCTGCGCAAGCAGCGCCAGACCTTCTCGCAGCGGCCGGCCGACCAGGGCGCGGTCGACGGCGATCGTGTCACCGTCGACTTCGAAGGCAAGATCGACGGCGAGACCTTCAACGGCGGCAAGGCCGAAGATTTCCAGTACTCGGTGGGCGAAGGCCAGATGCTGAAGGAATTCGAGGAAGCCGTGCGCGGCATGAAGGTCGGCGAGAGCAAGACCTTCCCGCTCGATTTCCCGGCCGATTACCACGGCAAGGAAGTGGCCGGCAAACAGGCCGACTTCATGGTCACCGTCAAGAAGATCGAACAGGCCAACCTGCCGGAAATCAATGAACTGTTCGCCAAGTCGCTCGGCATCGCCGACGCCACGGTCGACGGCCTGCGGGGCGACATCCGCAAGAACCTCGAGCGCGAGGTCAAGCTCCGCGTGCTGGCACGCAACAAGCAGGCCGCGATGGATGCGCTGGTCTCCAAGGCCGAGCTCGATCTGCCGCGCGCAGCCGTCCAGGCCGAACTCGACCGCATGGTCGCCGACGCCCGCACCGAACTGAAGAACCGCGGCATGAAGGACGCCGACAAGGCGCCGATTCCCGACGACATGTTCCGCCCTCAAGCCGAGCGCCGGGTGCGCATCGGGCTGGTGGTGGCCGAACTGGTGCGTGCGCAAGGCCTGGAAGCCAAGCCCGACCAGATCAAATCCCACATCGACGAGCTGGCTGCCAGCTACGAAAAGCCGGCGGAAGTGGTGCGCTGGTACCAGAGCGATCGCCAGCGCCTGGGCGAGGTCGAAGCCATGGTCATCGAGAACAACGTCACCGACTACGTGCTGTCCAAAGCCCAGGTCACCGAAAAGGCCGTGTCGTTCGAGGAACTGATGGCACAGCAGGGTTCGCAAGGCCAGCAAGGCTAAGCAATTGCCAGGACCGTGCGATAAGCCGGTCCGCATGTCCCCTGTGGGGCTTGTGCTTCGCCGCGCAGGCCCCATTTCTTTTTTCGCTACAGTCAGTCGTCCTCTTCCTGGAGAAAAAATGAGTGCACTCGAAACCCAAGGCCTCGGCATGGTGCCTATCGTTGTCGAGCAGTCGGGCCGCGGCGAGCGTTCCTACGACATCTATTCGCGCCTGTTGAAGGAACGCGTGATTTTCCTGGTGGGTCCGGTCAACGACCAGACCGCCAACCTGGTGGTCGCCCAGCTGCTTTTCCTCGAAAGCGAAAATCCCG
>JAKONS010000284.1 GCA_022701845.1 Burkholderiaceae bacterium | reverse complement strand
CGTCGAGACGGCTGCCGCCTTGCGTTTCATCACCTGCGGCAGCGTCGACGACGGCAAGAGCACGCTGATCGGGCGGCTGCTGGTCGATACCCGCGCGGTGCTGTCCGACCAGCTCGCGGGGGTGCAGCGCTCCGGTGCCACCGACCTGGCGCTGCTGACCGATGGGCTGTCGGCCGAACGCGAACAGGGCATCACCATCGACGTGGCCTACCGCTATTTCGCCACCGCCCACCGCAAATTCATCATCGGCGACGCGCCGGGCCATGAGCAGTACACCCGCAACATGGTCACCGCCGCGTCGAGTGCCGACGCCGCGGTGGTGCTGGTCGATGCCACCAAGCTGAAATGGGCGTCGTCGGATGCCGCCGGTGCGCACGACCTGCTGCCGCAGACCCGCCGCCACAGCCTGCTGACCCATCTGCTGCGGGTGCCCTCGGTCATCTTCGCGGTCAACAAGCTCGATGCGGTCGACGATCCCGCCACCGCCTTCGCACGCATCCGCGCCGCGCTCGACACCTTCGCCCGCGAGGCGGGTATCGCCGTCACCGCCACCGTGCCGATGTCGGCGCTGGAAGGCTGGAACGTGGTCGATGCGCGCGCCGGCTGGGCGGGCTATGCCGGACCCTCCCTGCTGCAGATCCTCGAGAAACTGCCGTCCACGCCGGCCGACGCCGGGGTGCCGTTCGCATTTCCGGTGCAGTGGGTGGAGAAGTTCTCCGCCTCGGCCGATACCCAGAAGGGCCGTCGCGTGTTCTGGGGCCGGGTCAACGCCGGCGCGGTCGCCGCCGGCCAGGACATCGTGGTGATGCCGAGCGGCGCCGTCGCCCGGGTGGCGCAGGTGCTCGACCATGCCCGCCGCGAGCAGGCCGCCGTCTCAGCCGGCCACAGTGCCGGCGTGGTGCTCGACCGCGAGGTCGACGTCTCGCGCGGCGACTGGCTGCTGGCACCCGATGCCTTCCAGCCCGACCGCACCCTGCACGCCACCGTCGCCTGGCTGGACGACGAGGCCCTGGTGCCGGGCCGGGTGTACTGGGCGCTGCACGGCCACCGCTGGGTGAAGGCCAAGGTCGCGCGCATCGTCGACCAGCTCGACATCCAGACGCTGGAGCGCAAGCCGGCCGACCGGCTGGAGGCCAATGCCCTGGGGCATGTGGTGCTGGCGCTGCAGGAACCTTTGGCAACGCTGCCCTTCGCCCGTTCGCGTACCTTGGGCGCCCTGGTGCTGGTCGATACCGCCAGCAACCGTACCGCCGGTGCGGTGCTGGTCGACTGATTCGTCGCCCTTCCCCTGCAACAGGCATCCGCCAACCGCTAAAATCGCGGGCTTTTCCCTGAACGTCTGCACTGAACGCCATGACCCACGTCGTCACCGAAAACTGCATCAAGTGCAAGTACACCGATTGCGTGGACGTGTGTCCCGTCGATTGTTTCCGCGAAGGCCCGAACTTCCTGGTGATCGATCCGGACGAGTGCATCGACTGCGCGGTCTGCATCCCGGAGTGCCCGGCCAACGCCATCTTCGCCGAGGAAGACACGCCGCCCGACCAGCTCGCCTTCATCGAACTGAATGCCGAACTGGCGCGCGCCGCCGGCTGGAAGAGCATCACCAAGCGCAAGTCGCCGATGCCCGATGCCGACGACTGGAAAGACAAGCCGAACAAGCTGGCCGAACTGATCCGCTGATTGGCTGATTCGACACCCGCCGATCGCGACGACGTGCCGCCCACGCCCGTCCAGACCGACGCACTGATCATCGGTGCCGGTCCGGCCGGGCTTTTTCTCGCCTTCGAGCTCGGCTTGCTGGGCATCGCCAGCCATATCGTCGATGCGCAGCAGCATCCCGGCGGCCAGACCTCCGCCCTGTACGGCGACAAGGCCATCTATGACATTCCCGGCCTGCCGCGCTGCACCGGCTGGGAACTGACGGCCGGGCTGATGGAGCAGCTGGTGCCGTTACACCCCGGCATGCATCTCGGCCAGGAAGTGGTCTCGCTGGCCAGCGGCGACGCCGACGGCGGCTGGCGGCTGGCGACGTCGGCTGGCACGCAATTCCACGCCAGCTGCGTCTTCGTCGCGGCCGGTGTCGGGGCCTTTGCGCCGCGCCGTCTCAAGCTCGACCGCATCGAGGCGCTGGAAGGCGTGCAGGTGCACCACTGGCAGCCATTGCCCGGCAGCCTGGCCGGCCAGCGGGTGCTGGTGGTCGGTGGCGACGAACTCGCGCTGGACCGCATCGACGCGCTGCTGGCCGATGCCGCGCCACCGGCGTCGATCACCCTGATGCACCGGCGTGCGGTGCTGCAGGCCGAGCCCGGGCGGCTCGCCGATTTCGACGCGCTGCGTGCCGCCGGCAAGGTGGCCTTCGAGGTCGGCCAGGTCACCGGGCTGCAGCTGGACGGTGAACGCTTGGTGGGGGTGGAGCGCACCGGGCCGGACGGCGATCTGCCGGCGCTGGCGGTCGATGCGATCGTCGTCGCGCTGGGCCTCAGCCCGCGCCTGGGCGCGCTGGCCGACTGGGGCCTGGCGCTGGAG
>JAKONS010000282.1 GCA_022701845.1 Burkholderiaceae bacterium | reverse complement strand
ACCCTGAAATCGTCGGGCTACGCGATCGTGGCGGCGCGCCGGGCGCTGGAACTCGCCGAGCTGGGGGCGCGGCCGGACTTCTCGGTCGGGCTCACCATGAACACCGCGCGCCCCTACGGCTTCGCCCATACCGAGACCTATGCGGTGGCGGTGTCGGCCACGGTGCCGCTGTATTTCGAGCAGAAGGAAAAGAACCTGATCGCGCAGGCGCGGGTGCAGCTCGACGCGGCCCGGGAAACCGACGACTCGCTGCGCCAGCAGGCGGTGCTGGCGGTGGACACCGCCTGGCTGCAGTGGAAGCAGAGCCTGGCCCAGCTGCAGCTGGCGCAGGGCGCGCTGCTCGACCAGGCGCGGGTGGCCTACCGGCTGAACCTGGGCAACTACGGCACCGGCCAGGCCGACTACCTCGACGTCGTCAATTCCTACCAGGCGGTGCGCAACGCCGAATTCTCCGTGCTGCAGGCGCGTGCCGCCGCGCTGCAGGCCCGGGTCTCGCTCGACGTGGCCGTCGGCGATTACTGACCAGAACCGAGACCGAGAGCCGACACCCATGACATCGACATCCCCCCGCAAGCCCGCCGCCGCCGTGCTCGCCGCGGCCGCCGCCGGCATCGCCGGCATCGCCATCGGTGCCGCCGGCCTCTACGCTGCGCAGCACTACCGGCCGGCCCCGGCACCGCAGCGCGCCGCCGCGGCCGCGCCACCCGCGCCCGGCGCCGAAACCCTGGGCCGGCGCATGGTGCGCATCGTGCCGGCCGAGGCCCGCCCGGTGCGCGACACGCTGCGCCTGGAGGGCCGGCTGGCGCTCGACGGCACCCGCATCCAGCAGGTGTCGGCACGGCTGGCCGGGCGGGTCGACCGCATCGCGGTGGTGGAGGGCGACAGCGTGCGCGCCGGCGATCCGGTGGGCTGGCTCTACAGCCCCGACTTCATCTCGGCGCAGAACGAGTTCCTGCTGGCCAAGGGCACGGTGCGCGCGCTCGACAACGCCACCACCGCCGACCTGCTGGACGACGCCCGCGCCACGCTGGCGGGCGCCCGCAACAAGCTGTCGATCCTGGGCGCCAGCGCCGCCGACATCGACCGCCTCGACCGCGACGGCGTGGTGCAGCAGCACCTGGTGGTGCGCGCCCAGGCCGCCGGCCGGGTGATCAAGCGCAACGTCGATCCGGGCGGCTACCTGGGCACCGGCGAATCGCTGGTCGGCGTGGCCGACATGTCGCAGCTGTGGTTCCTCGGCCGGGTCTTCGAGAGCGACCTGCCGCGGGTGCGCCAGGGCCAGGCGGTGGACATCCGGGTGGCGGGCGCCGAGCCCGGCGCGGCGCCGCTGCGCGGGCGCATCGCCTTCGTCTCGCCGCAGGTCGATCCGGCCACCCATGCGGTGAACGTGCGGGTGCAGTTGCCCAACCGCGGCGACCTCAAGCCCGAGATGTTCGCCGCCGCCGAGGTGGTGCTGGCCGAACGCCTGCTGCCGGTGGTGCCGCGCGCGGCGGTGATCCAGGACGGCGCCGAATCCTTCATCGTGGTCGAGCGCGCGCCCGACCGCTTCGAGCGGGTCTCGGTCGACACCCAGCCCGGCAACGAGGCCGGCCAGCTGGCGGTGACCCGCGGCATCCACCCCGGCGACCGGGTGGTGGTCGACGGCAGCGTGCTGATGGACCGCGGCATCACCGATCCGCAGCCGGGCCAGCCCTCGGCCAACCCGCTGGCCAGAAGCAGCAGCGCCGAGCGCGTGCCGTCGGCCGCACCGGCCGGAGCCGCACGATGAGCGCGATCGACCCCACCGCCGGCGCCGCCGCGCCCGATGGCGTGCATGCCGATCACGCCGACCACGCCGCCAGCGCCGCCGACATCGCCGCCCGCGAGGAGCACAACCCCGCCACCGCCACCAGCTGGGGCCACCGGCTGGCGCGCTTCGTCATCGCCAAGCGCTGGATGGTGGTGGGCGTCTGCCTGCTGCTGCTGGTGGCCGGCATCAATGCCTTCCGGGTGCTGCCGATCGACCCGTATCCCAACGTCTCGCCGCTCAACGTGCAGGTCATCACCCAGTGGGCCGGCCGCAGCACGCTGGAGGTGGAGCAGCAGCTGACGATCCCGATCGAGACCGCGCTGGCCGGCCTGCCGGAAGTGAAGGCGTTTCGCTCGGTGTCGATCTTCGGCCTGTCGGTGGTGACGGTGCAGTTCAACGACGGGGTGAGCTCCTTCGTGGCGCGCAACAACGTGCAGCAGTACCTGCAGGGAGTGAACCTGCCCGACGGCGTGTCGCCGAATTTCTCGCCGGATGCCGACGCGCTGGGCGAGGTGATGCGCTACCGCATCGACGCGCCCGGCTGGGACGTGACCTCGGTCAAGACGCTGCAGGACTGGGTGCTCTACAAAGCGATCAAGACGGTGCCCGGCATCGCCGACGTCACCGCCTTCGGCGGCCGGGTCAAGCAATACCAGGTGATCCCCGACACCCGCAAGCTGCAGCTCTACAACGTGACGCTGGCGCAGCTGATGACCGCGGTGCAGAACGGCAACGGCAACGCCGGCGGCGACTACCTGGGCACCGGCAGCCAGCGGGTGGTGGTGCGCGGCGTCGGCATGCTGCGCACCCTCGACGACGTGCGCGCGATCGTGGTGGCCACCAACGCCGGCGTGCCGGTGAAGGTGGGCGACGTGGCGCGGGTGGAGACCGGCTTCGCGCCGCGCCTGGGCCAGGTGGCGCAGAACGACAAGGACGACATCGTCGAGGGCATCGTGCTGATGCGCCGCGGCGGCAACGCCAGCGAGGTGCTGGCGCGGGTGCGCGAGCGCATCGACAACCTGAACGCCTCGGGCGAGCTGCCCGCCGGGGTGAAGGTGACGCCCTTCTACGACCGCCAGCATTTGCTCGACCTGACCACCGACACCGTCAAGCACACGCTGATCGTCGGCGTGGCGCTGGTGCTGATGGTGCTGTACGCGTTCCTGGCCAACTTTCGCGGCGCGCTGATCGTGGCGATGATGATTCCGCTGGGCTTGTGCGCGGCCTTCGTCGGCATGGTGCAGGCGGGCATTCCGGCCAACCTGATCTCGCTCGGCGCGGTCGATTTCGGCCTCATCGTGGATGCGGCGGTGATCGTCATCGAGAACATCATCCGCATGATCGAGGAGAAGCGTTTCGCGACGGTGCGCGAGGCGATCGTGGCGGCGGTGTCGGAGGTGCAGCGGCCGGTGATCTTCTCGACCAGCATCATCATCGCGGCGTATTCGCCGCTGTTCATCCTGGGCGGCGTGGAGGGCAAGATCTTCCATCCGATGGGCATGACGATGGGGGTGGCGATGCTGGCCTCGATGCTGCTGGCGCTGACCCTGATCCCGGCGCTCGCTTCCTTCGCCTACAAAGACACGACGCACCTACACGAGCCGATGTATTTCGTGCGTTTGCTGCGCGGCTACCGGCGCCTGGCCGGCTACCTGCTCGACCGGCCGAAGCGGGTGATGCTGACCGCGCTGGCCTGCTTCGCGATGGCGCTGGTCATGCTGACCCGGCTCGGCACCTCGTTTTTGCCCACGCTGGAGGAGAACAACCTGTGGATCCGGGTCAGCCTGCCCACCACCGTCGACATGGACTACTCGCTGCGCGTCAGCCGCGAACTGCGCGCGCTGTTCCTGGCCCAGCCCGAGGTGCGCAACGTGACCGCGCAGGTCGGCCGGCCCGACGACGGCACCGACGCCACCGGCGTCTTCAACCAGGAATATTCGGTCGCCTTCAAGGACCCGGAGGAGTGGCCGGTGGGCGTCGGCCGCGAGGACGTGGTGCGCCGCCTGAAGGCCCAGCTGGACACGATTCCCGGCGCCGACGTGAGCTTTTCGCAGTACATCCAGGACAACGTGGCCGAGGCGCTGTCGGGCGTGAAGAGCGAGAACTCGGTGAAGATCTTCGGCCCCGACCTGGAGCAGCTCACCGCGCTGGCGGTGCGCATCGAGAAAGTGCTCGACGGCACCCAAGGCGTGGTGGACGCCGGCGTGCTGCGCGCGCTGGGCCAGCCCACGCTCAACATCGCCATCGACCGCCAGGCCTGCGCGCGCTTCGGCGTCAACGTGTCGGACCTGCAGAACGTGGTCACCAACGCCATCGGCGGCGGCACCGCCACCACCGTGCTGGAGGGCGAGCGCCGGGTGGATGTGACGGTGCGCCTGCCGCTGCAGGACCGCACCAGCGCCGACGCGCTGCGGCGCCTGCTGGTCGATGCCGCCGACGGCTCGCGGGTGCCGCTGCAGATGCTGGCGAACATCAGCCAGACCAACGGGCCTTACTTCGTGTACCGCGAAGGGGCGCAGCGCTATATCGCGGTGAAGTTCGGCATTCGCGACCGCGACCTGGGCACCACGGTGGCCGAGGTGCAGGCCCGCATCGCGCGCGAGATCGAGCTGCCGCGGGGGTACGGCCTGCGGTGGGCGGGGCAGTTCGACCAGATGAAGGCGGCGCAGCAGAAGCTGGCGGTGATCATTCCGGCGACTTTGGGGGTGATCTTCCTGTTGCTGTATTTCGCGTTCCGGAATTTTCGGGATGCGGGGCTGGTGCTGATCAACGTGCCGTTCGCGTCCATCGGCGGTATCGCCGCGCTTTATCTGACGCGGGAGGAGTTGTCGATTTCCGCGGCGATCGGGTTTCTGTCGCTGTTCGGGATTGCGATTCAAAACGGGGTGATTTTGATTTCCTATATCCGGAAGCTGGCGGATGACCGGGCGCGGGAGGCGGGGCGGTTGAGTCGGGGGATGTTGCGGCAGGCGGTGCTGGATGGGGCGGCTTTGCGGATGCGGCCTGTATTGATGACGGCTTTGCTGGCGGGGTTGGGGTTGTTGCCGGCTGCGTTGTCGCATGCTATTGGGTCGCAGGCGCAGAGGCCGTTGGCTCTGGTTATTGTGGGGGGGATGATGAGTACTACCTTGTTGACGCTTTTGGTTTTGCCGGTTATTTATTTGGTGGTTTGTCGGAGGGGGGTGGGGGAGTAGGGCTTTGTTTTGTTGTTGTTGTTTGAACTGGTAGCTGGGGGCTTGCGCGCCCCCAGACCCGCGGTAACTTTCTTTTTCGCAAAAAAAGAAACTCACGAAAGAAAATTGCT
>JAKONS010000528.1 GCA_022701845.1 Burkholderiaceae bacterium | reverse complement strand
TCAGGTCGAACAGATTGACCGCGTGGCTGGCCTCGAACCGGTCGAAGGCGGCCTCCTCCGGGATCACCACCTTGAAGTTGAACGAATAGGCGTCCACCGCGGTGGCCCGCAGGCAGCCCGACGAGGTGCAACCGACCAGGATCAGGGTGTCCACGTCGAGGAAGTTCAGCTGGCTCATGAAGGTGGTACCGAAGAAGCACGACGGCTTCTGCTTGCTGATGAGGAAATCCTGCGGCCGCGGCTTCAGCGGCTCCACCGTGCGGGTGGGGTGGGTGTTGGCGATGACGGTCTTCTCGGCGCCGCGGTGGTTCTTGCCCACCTGCACGCCGCTGTCGATCAGGTCGGGGCGGCGGCCGCTCTCGGTATAGAACACCGGGATTTCGGCGGCGCGCGCGGCCTCCAGCAGCGGCACCATGTGGGCCACCGCGTCCCAGGCCTCGACGCCGCAGTGGGTGCGGTAGTGCTTCAGACCTTCGAGGATGTCCTGGCGCTCGTCGCCGCAGAAGTTGTACTGCACGTCGATCACGAACAGCGCCGGGCGTTTGCCGAAGCCGCCGCGCTTGCCGTAGCCGGCGACTTTCAGCACCTCCTGGTCGCGTTCGGTGAGGAACCTGTCCCAGATTCTCTTGTGTTCGGTCATGGCGAATCCTTCTTGCCGGCAGCTGCGGCGGTGGCGTGGGTGGGTCAGAGGCGGCGCAGGTAGCGGCCCGCGGGCCGTTCGCGGGCCGCCTCGGTGATGCGGCCGTCGAGGGCGACGGTGCGGCCCCGCACCAGGGTGCGGACCGGCCAGCCCTTGAGGGTCATGCCCTCGTAGGGCGAATAGTCGGAATTCGATTCCAGCTCGTCCGGGCGCACCGTCTTTTCCAGGTCCGGATCGACCACCAGCAGATCGGCATCGTTGCCGACCGCGATCGCGCCCTTGCCCGGCATGCGGTAGATGCGCGCCGCGTTCTCGGCGGTCAGCGCGACGATCTTCTCCAACGACACGGCGCGCTTGTGAAAACCCTCGTGCAGCATCAGCGGCAGGATCATCCCGGTGCCGGGAAAACCGTTGCTGGCCGACCAGATGTCCTTGTCCTTGGTGACGCGCTTGCGCGGCACGTGGTCGGAACCCAGGGTGGTGATCGAGCCGTCCAGCACGCCCTCCCACATCGCGTCGACATCGCCCTGGCCGCGCACCGGCGGGTTCACCTTGGCATAGGTGCCGGCGGGCGAGGTGTCGTTCAGGAACAGGTAGTGCGGGCAGCTCTCGACGTAGATCGGCGCGGCCTTGCGCAGGCGGTGGCGCCGCACTTCTTCCAGCGCTTCCAGGCTGGAGAGATGCACGATGTTGACCGGCGTGCGGGTGCGCGCCGCGAAGTAGCACACCCGGTGCACGTTCTCGGCCTCCAGGAAGTCCGGGCTCTGCTCGTTCCAGGCGGCCAGGTCGTCGCGGCCGGCGGCGCGCAGGGGCTCGCGCAGGTAGGGAATCACCTCGACGTTCTCGCAGTGCACCCCGAGCACCGCGCCGGGAATGGCGGCGGTCGCCTGCAGGGCCGCAAAGAGCAGACCGTCGTCGATGTCGGTGAAGCCCTGGGCCAGACCGGCGGCGCCCTTGTACATCATGTAGAGCTTGTACGAGGACACGCCGAAGCGGCGCGAGATCTCCTCGAGCGTCTGCACATGCAGCAGGCTGGTGATGCCGAAATGGAAGCCGAAGTCGATGCAGCTCTGCTGCTCGCCGCGCTCGATCGCCGGCTGGCAGGAATCGCGGATGTCCTTGGAGCGGTGGAACGACAGCACCGAGGTGGTGCCGCCGAGCGCGGCGTTGCGCGACTCGGTGGCGAAATCGGTTTCGGGCGAGCCGAAGCCGAAATGCACATGCGGGTCGATCACGCCCGGCAGCACCCAATGGCCTTCGCAGTCGATCGTCTCGGCCGCGGACAGGTCGCTGCCGGCGTCGGCGATGACGGCGATGCGGCCGTCCTTCACACCGAGCACGCCCGGCGTGAGGCCGCGCTGGGGCAGCATGATGCGGGCGTTCTTCAGGAGCAGGTCGAGTGACATGGGAGGGGGATCTCTCTGGGGTCTCTGGGGTCAGGAAACTGCCGGCTCCCCGGCGCCTTGCGCCAGGAAAAGCTGGAGGACCTGCGACGGGATGCCGCCGGCCGCCATCAGGGCGCGCTCGGCGTCGGTGAGCACCTGCGGCAGCGCGTCGAAGACGACGGTGCGGTCGGCCGACCGGGCGGTGACCCGCAGCGGCGCACCGCTGCGCACCGCCTCCTCGACGCCCTCGAAGGCGAAATCCTCGTCGCCCTGCAGGCCGAGCTGGCGCCAGCCCTGGCCCGGCAGGAAAGCCAGCGGCAGCACGCCCATGCCGACCAGGTTGGCACGGTGGATGCGCTCGAAGGATTCGGCAATGACCGACCGCACGCCCAGCAGCGCCGAGCCCTTGGCGGCCCAGTCGCGGCTGCTGCCGGTGCCGTACTCGGCGCCGGCCAGCACGATGGCGCCCACGCCTTCGTCGCGGTAGGCCCGGGCCGCATCGAAAACCGTCATGCGCGCGCCGTCGGGGAAATGGCGGGTGACGCCGCCCTCTTCCTGCGGCAGCAGCAGGTTCTTGATGCGGATGTTGGCGAAGGTGGCGCGGGCCATCACCTCGA
>JAKONS010000526.1 GCA_022701845.1 Burkholderiaceae bacterium | reverse complement strand
GCAGAAAAGCCATCGCGATCGGAAGCGACGCCCAGTGGGCGGCGGGGAAAACACCAAGTAAACCGGCAGCCGATCCGAGGACGAGGCCTAAAAAAAATACGGTTTGTTTCTTCATGTCCATTGATGTCACGAGACACCGGATCGCCGTGCCTAGACTGCAGGTTGCGAGGGAGGCCCCCGCTAAGATGTGCAATTTTGCTGATTAAACATAGAGAGACCAAACATGCAAAACAAGCTGCAAAACTCCGTGCTCAAGGCTTTCCGTTCGATCCCCCGCCGCAAGATCAGCGGCCAGGGCATGACCGAGTACGTGATCATCGTGGCGCTGATCGCCATCGCGGCCATCGGCGTCTACTCCGCCTTCGGTAACGTCATCAAGGGCCAGACCGGTGCCATGGCGGCCGAACTCGGCGGCAAGTCCGGCGCACAGTCCGCCGGCACCGCCAAGGACCAGGGTACCCAGGCCAATACCCGCGGCGAAGCCAAGCACTCGCTGGACAACTTCACCGAAGCCGCCGGCAAGGCGCGCTGATCGTCCTTGCCCCGGCCATACCACAGCTTTCGCTGTTTATGGCCGCGCGTGCATGCGGCGCATTTGTTATTGCTCGGCGGTAAAGACCGCCATATGAGTAGGGCATACTGCGCCGGTTTTCCCGTTGCGCTGAATGCCGGGATGCGATTGCCGGATTCCGGCATTCGTTGATTTCTCAGAATGCGGGCCAGCGTGGTTCCGCGGGTGAAGCGATGATGTCGATCTTGAATATCCCCCGCTTGGCGCGGTGGGTCGCTCCTTGGTGTCTCGGTGCGTTTGCCGCCATGCTCGGCGGTGTCGCGCATGCTGCCGCGCAGGACCATCCCCTTCTGTCCGGGATGCCCTCGTACAAAATCGATGCGGACGAGGTGAACGAGTACGGCAAATACCCTGGACAGCGGGTTTTCATGTGCGCGCCGTCGCGCCAGTGCAATGCCTCGGACCCCGGTTTCGGTGCTGACGGCAAGCTGATCGCCGAAGGCAAGACCACCATGCTGCGCTATGCCAACCAGGGCAACGGGCAGACATTGGCGGTTGCGCGCAACTACGAAAACGCGGTCAAGGCCGCGGGCGGCCGCAAGCTCACCTGGCAGGACGGTTACGAGGGCGAACAGGTATTCCTGATAGACAAGGGTGGTCGCCGCACCTGGATCGTGCTGGAGAACTCTTACAACTCCAGCTACAAGCTGACGTTCATCGAAGCCAAGGCTATGGAGCAGGTGGTGAGCGCCGGCGAATTGGCGGACTCGATCAAGAAGCAGGGCTTCGCCACCGTCTACCTCAATTTCGCCAACAACAGCGCGGCCCTGCAGGCCGACGGCCAGCAGACCGTCGCCCAGATCGTGTCGCTGATGGCGGCCGACAAATCGCTGCGCCTGTCGATCCAGGGCCATACCGACAACGTCGGCAGCGCCGCATCCAACAAGACGCTGTCGCAGGCGCGCGCAGAAAGCGTGGTGAAGGCGCTGGTGCAGGCCAAGGACGACGCGAAGCGGCTGGAAGCCAAGGGCTTCGGCAGCGAGGTGCCGGTGGCCGACAACCGCACCGAGGAAGGGCGGGCCAAGAACCGCAGGGTGGAACTGGTCAAGCTGAAATAAGCAAAGCCACGCCATGCCCCCCTTTTCTCGCGCTCACCGCCAGCTGCCTGCGCCCCGCGGCCGGGAACGCGGCCAGGTGCTGGTCTGGTTCCTGGCCTTCGCCGCCACGCTGGCGGTGGTGTTCGCCGGTGTCTACAGCGTGGGGCAGGTGACGTCCGAGAAGCAGAAGGTGGTGAACGCGGCCGACGCCGCGGCCTATTCCGGCGCGCTGATCGAGGCGCGGGCGCTCAATCTCACCTCCTATACCAACCGTGCGGTGATCGGCAACGAAGTACTGATCGCCCAACTGGTGAGCCTGGATTCCTGGACTTCTTACATCGAGCGGGCCACCGATACCTACCAGAAGGAAGCCAACGCCCTGAGCGCGATTCCCTATATCGGCGTGGTGTTCAAGGCCCTCGCGGTCACGCTCAAGGCGGCCAACACCGTGGCCAAGCCCCTGAGCAAGGTGGTCGACCAGACCACCTCGGCGGTGGTGCAGACCTGGGAAGCCCTGTACCGCGTCTGGTACACCGGCGCGATCGTGCCGGCCTTCACCCCGCCGGTGATGGCGCTGGCGGTCAATACCACCGCCTCAGGGGTGCTGGCGCAGAACGTCGCCACCCAGGGTGGCCGCGTCGACGCCGCACCGCGGCTGCTGCACGCCACCCAGGTGGGCGCGCTTAACCAGGTGGCCTGGCGCAACCTGATCACCCGCTACGAGAAATCGGGCACCCACGGCACGCCGAGCGACAACCGTAAAACAGCCGCCGACCTGTTGCTGGCCTCGCTCGACGATTTCTCGCGCGAACGGCCCGGCTCCAAGACGCCGATCATCGACACGATGTTCGGTACCAATTCGATCTGCGTGCCGCCGGCGGTGAAGGTGGGCTCGGAAAAGCGGGGCACCACCAAACTGGTCGGCTATGACCGTTGGGAAGCCCAGGACACGGTGGAATTCAAGGTGAAGTTCGGCGTGAGTCCGCTGTGCGAATGGGGCAAGGGCCAGAAGGGCGTGGCCCAGGGCTGGGGTCGAGCGACTGCGGACACCAACGGCAGCCGGGGCAACCGCCTGCGCACCGACGGCAACGCTGGCGACCTGGCCTACAGCGCCAACCATGCGAACCGTGGCTATACCGGCATCAAGGAGCTCTACGACGTGCGCCGCGATGCCAACGGTCGCCCGACGACCGAGGAGAGCTCGGTGGTGGTGGTGGCCGGCAAGACCGGCAGCGCGGTGCGCACCAACGAAACGCTGGGTTTCACCAACCGGCCGATGGACGGTCCCACCGGCTCGCCCGACCTCAAGGCCGGCTTCGCCAAGGACCAGATCTCCGCGATTGCCCAAGCACGCGTCTTCTTCGAGCGGCCGGAGCGCAATGCGCGCGACATCACCGGCGGCAGCCTGTTCCGCGCCGACAACGCCAAGGAATACGCCAGCCTCTACAACCCGTACTGGCAGGCCCGCCTGAGCGAGCCTTCCGCCGCCACCCGCGCCGCCATCTACGGGTTGGAGGGA